>DHEX01000086.1:87143-105403 GCA_002400085.1 Clostridiaceae bacterium UBA4839
CTTGATAACATATTTATTTTTTGATATCATTTAATAAGGATTTTGTTGGTAAGGGAGGACTTATATGTTTTTTAAAAAAAAGGTTAACAAAAATGAACAAAGCATTTTAGAAAAAATTGATAAAGATAAACTCCCAAAACATATAGGAATAATAATGGATGGAAACGGCAGATGGGCTAAAGAAAGAAATCTTCCAAGAACTATGGGACATAGGGCTGGTGTTGAAACGCTTAAAGTTATTGTAAGAAAAGCATCTGATATCGGAATAAAATATTTGACTTTATATGCTTTTTCTACAGAGAATTGGAAAAGACCTGCCGAAGAGATTAATGCCCTTATGTCACTGTTGGTTGAGTATTTAGGAAGCGAGCTTGATGAGCTGCATAAAAACAATGTTATTGTTAATTCTATTGGTGATATTTCAAAGCTGCCGTTACCATGTCAGAAAATTTTGCATGAGTCAAAGGAAAAAACTAAAAATAATACAGGGTTAACTTTAAACCTTGCTTTAAATTATGGCAGTAGAGATGAAATAATAAAAGCTGTTAAGGAGATCTCTTCTGAAGTAAAAAGTGGTAATATATCTATTGATGATATTGATGAAAAAACTATAGAAAATCATTTATATACTAAAGGTATGCCTGATCCGGATTTAATAATAAGGCCCAGCGGAGAGCTAAGAATAAGTAACTTTTTACTTTGGCAGATGGCTTATAGTGAATTATATTTTTCAAATATTTATTGGCCTGACTTTAAGCCGGAAGATCTTTATAAGGCCATTTATGATTATCAAAATAGAGATAGAAGGTTTGGCAATGCCAATTAATATTTTTGCATCTATATCTTTGACAATTCATATGTGCAGCCTATTTTTAAAGATATAGCAGAAATGAACTATGAAATTGTCCAGTTAAAATTAAGAAAATTTTTAAATTTAAAGTGTGTCAATTATAATGAATTAGCGGAGGAGGCAATCTATGGATAATAAGATTAAAAGGGTTATATCAGCTGCCGTTATGATTCCAATAGTTGTTGTATTTACCATACTAGGGGGGACTCCATTTAAAGTATTTGTTTCTGTTATAACTTTAATTGCAATATTTGAATATAGAAATTCATATAACTGTACAGGGCAAAAGGCAATTTTAGGCATACTGCTATTAGGATATACATTAAATTTAGCTATTATTTTTTCAAATAAATATAATTATCAATTACCATTAATATTTTTAATCCTATTGCTTAGTATGGCAACACCTATCTTTAATAGAAAATATGATGTTATATCTTCAGCAATTACTATAACAGGATACCTTTATATAGTACAATTCTTTACATTTTTGATTTTGATTAGAGATATTGATATGGGAAAAGACTATATATGGTTGGTATTCATTATTGCATGGTTTTGTGATACATGTGCCTATTATTCAGGAAGATTTTTTGGAAAGAAAAAGCTGTGCCCTGATATTAGTCCTAAAAAGACTATAGCAGGCTCTATTGGAGGAACGATTGGCAGCATTATCGGTGTTATTTTATGGAATTATATTAATATATCAAAAGGAATATCATTTATAAGTATAATACTTCTTGGCTTTGCTGGTGGAATTATTGCTCAAATTGGAGACCTATCAGCTTCACTTATTAAAAGGTATTCAGGAATTAAAGACTATGGCAATATTATGCCAGGGCATGGAGGAATTTTAGATAGATTTGATAGCATACTTTTTACTGCTCCTATAGTATATTATTATATAATACTTTTTGTTGGATGATTTTATGAATGAGGAGAGTAAGGCAAACCTTAAGCTGATAATAATAATGATAGTTATTTTAATACTGCTTAAGATTTGCCTTATTTTTTTATGGCCTTTTGTAGCTGCAATTATTTTAGCCCTTGTCATTGAACCTTCTGTAAAGCACTTAATAGATGCAGGCTTTAAAAGGAAAACAAGTTCCATTATAGTAATAACCATATTTATTTTAGTATCATCATTTTTAGTTTTTTATCTTTCAAAGTATATATATGAGCAAATAGTAAATTTTTTATCGGAGCTGCCCAATATTGCTGACTTATTAAAGGAAAAGATCCCAATTTTAAAGGATAAGGATTTGGACTACATAAACAAAATTATGTCAATTAAAAACATAATGGATTCATACAAGGATAAAATATTAAAGCAAATACTATCTGCTTCCAATAAAGTTTTATATATTTTTATAATGATTATTTCCACAATATTAATAAGCATTGATTTAGACAACATAGAATTATTTATTAAAAAATACACATCAAATACTTTTTATAAAGTTTTTATTAATGTATCAAAAAAATTTTCTGATATGCTTAATTTAGAAATAAAACTTACAGCTGCTTCGACAGTTCAAACCATATTGGGGCTGTATATACTGGGATTTAGCAGACCTTTAACTATAGGACTTATTTGTGGTATACTTGATATATTGCCCGTTGTGGGAACAGCAATGGTTTTTATTCCTATGATTATTTTTGAACTTGCTTCAGAAAGAATTTTTTTGTCTGTAGGTTTGATATGTCTTTATTTGCTGCTGCAGGCATCAAGAAAAATTATGGAAGTTAAGTTTGTTGGAAGCAGTTTGAAAATTAACCCATTAATAACATTAATATCAATATATGCTGGCATTAAAATTTATGGAGCTTGGGGGATAATTTTTGGCCCAATTGTGGTAATATTATTTAAAGAATTATATAATGTTATAATCATTAGGTGTGAACTTCCAATCACTTGAGAATTATAAAATTCATTGACAAACATAATTTGCTAAATATTAATTATGAAAATCTAAGAATAAGTGAGTATATTAAAGAAAATTAAAGATTACAGAGGAAGGTAGTAATGAAAAGAATTAGTATATTAGGATCTACTGGCTCTATTGGAACACAAGCAATAGATGTGGTAGGTAATTTAAAAAATGATTTTAAAATAACTGCACTATCAGCCAACTCAAATGCTGATGGTTTGATAAATCAAGCTGTAAAAACAAATCCCAAATATGTTGTCATAGTGGACGAAAATAAATATGATTATGTTAAAAATAAATTAGCAATATATGATATCCATGTACTTAAAGGAATAGAAGGGCTTTTATATGCAGCTTCACTTCCTGAAACTGACATTGTATTAAATGCCATTGTTGGAATTGCAGGGCTTAGACCTACTATTGAGGCAATAAGAGCAGATAAGATTATTGCACTTGCAAATAAAGAAACCCTTGTGGCTGGCGGAGATATTGTTGAAAAGGAATTAAAAAATTCAAAAGCATCATTAATTCCTGTAGACAGCGAGCATAGTGCAATATTTCAATGTTTAAACGGTGAAAAAAAAGAAGAGGTAAGGCGTTTAATTATAACAGCTTCAGGTGGACCATTTAGAGGAAAGAAAAAAAGTGAACTTTTAAACGTAACACCTGAAATGGCAGTAAAACATCCAAAATGGCACATGGGGAAGAAAATATCAGTAGATTCTGCTACACTTATGAACAAGGGATTAGAAGTAATAGAAGCATATTTTTTGTTTAAAATACCTTATGATAAAATAGATGTGGTTATTCATCCCCAAAGTCTGATTCATTCTATGGTAGAATATGTAGATGGTTCAATTAAAGCCCAAATAGGTGTAACTGATATGAGGATTCCCATTCAGTATGCCTTAACATATCCAGAAAGAAAAAAATCATGTATAGAGTATTTTGATTTTATGAATTATAATAATATGACTTTTGAAAAACCAGATAGGGATACATTTGAATGTTTAGACCTTGGATATAAAGCAGGAAAAATAGGAGGAACAATGACTACGGTGTTAAATGCTGCAAATGAAGAAGCAGTAAAGCTGTTCCTTCAAAATAAAATCAAATTTTTAGATATTCCTGAATTGATAAAAGAAGCAATGAATTCGCATAATGTTGAATATAATGCTTCACTTGAAAGAATATTTCAAGTTGATAAAGAATATAAAAAGTATGTAGATGATATTATAAGGTAGGATGGTGATTATATTAAATGGTTACATTTTTAGCAGCGATTTTTGTTTTTGGATTATTAATTATAAGCCATGAAATGGGTCATTTTTTTACTGCAAAGGCCTGCGGAGTTAAAGTTAGTGAATTTTCCGTTGGAATGGGGCCAAAATTATTTGGAATTAAGGGAAAAGAGACAGATTATTCTTTAAGGATTTTTCCTATAGGCGGATATGTAAAAATGCTTGGGGAGGAGGAAGAATCTCAAGATCCCAGAGCATTTTGCAACCAAAGCCCATGGAGAAGGCTTGTGGTTATTATTGCAGGTGCATTTATGAACTTTGTAGTGGCAATAGTATTACTTACTATTTTTAATTTTAATGTTGGTGTATACAAACCAATTGTAAATAAAGTTGTACCAAATATGCCAGCTGAAAAGGCTGGTCTTAAGGCAGATGACAGGATTACTGCAGTAAATAATAATAGTATAGAATCTTGGGAAGAGTTTATTTCTTTTGTTGATCAAAACAAGGATAAGGATTTTAAATTAACGGTGGATAGAAATGGACAAAAGTTAGATGTAACTTTAAAGCCAGAATTCGATAAAACTGCGAACAAATATATGATTGGTATTGAATCCAAATATGTTAAGGGCAGTTTCGCAGAGTCGATAGCTGATGCTTTTAGGAAAACGAATCAAATAGTAAAAGAAATATTTAAGTTCTTTGGCTTTCTATTCCAAGGTAAAATATCTTCAAATGATGTAGGAGGACCTGTTGCAATAATTAAGATGTCTGGAGAAGCTGCTAAACTTGGAATATGGAATTTAATAATGTTCGCGGCCTTTTTAAGTATTAACTTGGGGGTAATAAATTTAGTACCATTTCCAGCATTAGATGGAGGATGGGTTGTTATACTTCTTATCGAAGGGATTACAGGAAAGAAGCCTAATGAAGACAAACTTGGAATTGTTAATTTAATTGGATTTTCAATTCTAATGGCTTTAGCAGTCTTTATAACTTATAAGGACATATTGAAGCTTGGCTCATTTTAGAGGTGATATTATGAGAAGAAATTGTAAAAAGATAAAAATAAAAGATAGGTATATAGGGGGGGATTCCCCTATTTTAATTCAATCAATGACTAATACAGATACAAGAGATGTATTAGCAACTGTAAACCAGATAACTGAGCTAGAAAATGCGGGATGTGAAATTATAAGGGTAGCAGTTCCAGATTTACAAGCAGCTGAGGCAATTAAAGGAATAAAATCAAATATAAATATTCCTCTTATTGCAGATATACATTTTGATTATAAATTAGCTTTAAAATCTATGGAAAATGGTGTTGATGGACTAAGAATAAATCCAGGTAACATAGGAAGTGAATTGAGAATAAAAGAAGTTGCTAATTGTGCATCCTATTATAATATACCTATAAGGGTTGGAGTTAACTCTGGCTCTTTGGAAAAGGATTTACTTAAAAAATACGGCTCACCAACGCCTGAAGCCCTTGTTGAATCTGCACTGCGAAATGTAAGATTACTTGAAAAGTATAATTTTTTTAATATTGTAATATCAGTAAAATCATCAAATGTTATTAAAAACATTGAAAGCTATAGAATATTAGCAAAAGAAACTGAGTATCCGCTGCATCTTGGGGTTACTGAAGCTGGAACAGCATTCTCAGGTACTGTTAAATCAGCTATAGGTATTGGTTCACTTTTATGTGATGGCATAGGGGATACCATCAGGGTATCACTTACAGGAAGCCCTATAGATGAAATAAAAGTGGCAAAGGAAATACTAAAAGACTGCGGCATAAGAAAAGAAGGTATTGAAATCATATCATGTCCTACCTGTGGAAGAACTAACATAGATCTTATAAGTATTGTAAGGGAAGCAGAAAAAAGATTCAGCAGCATTAATAAGCCAATAAAAGTTGCTATTATGGGCTGTGCTGTAAACGGCCCTGGAGAAGCAAGGGAAGCAGATTTAGGTATTGCAGGAGGCAGTGGAGAAGGAGTTATATTTAAAAAAGGGGAAATAATAAGAAAAGTGCCGGAAGAAAAATTATTAGATGCGCTTATGGAAGAAATAGCCAAGCTATAGTATAGAACTTAGGGGGAAGAAATTATGCCGAAATCCTTAGCAGAGATCATTGATAGTGATAGTGAACCTGAAGTAAAAAAATCACTAAATGACATAGTTTTAAAAAAAATAAGTGTTAACAAATCAAAAAACATATGGAACATTGTACTTTCCTCTAACTCTAAAATTGAGGATAATGTTAAGGAAGTTATAAAAAAGAATTTATGCTTAAAGTTTAAAATTTCAGGTCAGCTAAATTTAAATTTTGAAAAAAACAAAAATGAGATTCAAATTTCAAGCTTAAAGGACTTGGAAGATGAAAGCATATACAAAAAAATTATAAATGATATTTTTTGCAGCAGTCCCATGATAGCATGCATTCTTCAAAATTCAAATTATAAAGTTATAGAAAACTCATTAATAATATATGTTGAAAACGAATTTTCTTTAGTCATGTTAAAGGATAAAAAGGTTGAAAGCTATATATCTCAGTACATAAAGGATAAATTTAGCATTGATATTGAAGTTAAACTTGTTGAAAAAGCTGTGGACTTTGATAGCTATAATCTAAAAAAACAAAATGAGGATAAAAATATTATTAACAGCTGCTTAACGGAATGCAACGATTCAAATAAGATAAACACTTACAAAAAAACAACTGAAGCTAAGGCTGAAAATGTTGCAGAAAATGATTCCCCATATATCTATGGTAAAAAAGTAGGTAATGAAGCAGTAAAAATCTCTTCAATAATAAATGAGGAATGCGATAATGTAACTATTTGCGGCGAAGTTTTTAAAGTAGATATAAGGGAAACAAAGAATGGAAAGTTTATCTACAAATTCTTTATTACGGATTATACAAATTCAATAGCAGCCAAAATGTTTTTAAAACCTGAAAAGCTTGAAAATATAAAGGCGAAAGTAAAAGTAGGAGCTTATTTAAAGGTTCAGGGTAATGTTCAATATGATAAATATGATAGGGAAAATATAATTATGGTCAATGGTATCAAGGAAGAGATACCAATAAAAAAAGTTGATAAGTCAGAAGAAAAGAGAGTTGAACTGCATCTGCATACTCAAATGAGTACTATGGATGGAGTTTCTTCAGCTACTTCATTAATTAAAAGGGCAAAAGAATGGGGACATAGTGCTATTGCAATTACTGATCATGGAGTAGTTCAGGCTTTTCCGGAGGCAATGAATGCAGCTAAAGAGACTGGAGTAAAGGTTATTTATGGTGTGGAAGCTTATCTTGTAAATGATGGAGAACCACTTATAATAAGGCCAGGGAAAAGGGATTTAAATGATGAGTATGTTGTTTTTGATATAGAAACTACAGGGTTAAGTAGTGTTAAAAATGAAATAATTGAAATTGGAGCTGTAAAAATTAAAAATTCTACTATTATTGATAGGTTTTCCAAGTTCGTAAAGCCCAAAAATTCCATTCCAAGAGAAATTACTCAGCTTACCAGCATTACTGATGAAATGGTAAAAGATGCTGATAGCATTGAAATTGTTTTAGATAGCTTTATGGAGTTTGTTGGCAATGCAGCAGTAGTTGCACACAATGCAAAATTTGATACTGGATTTATTAGGGAAAGTTTAAGAAGAAAGGGTGCTGTATTTTCAAACTGTATTGTTGATACATTAAGCCTTTCAAGATGGCTGATTCCGAATCTTAAAAAATATAAATTAAATAATTTAACAGATTATTTCAATATAAAACTGGAAAATCACCACAGAGCAGTGGATGATGCAGAGGCAACAGCTGAAATATTTTTAAGACTTATAAGTCTTCTAAAGGAAAAGGGAGTAAATACCCTAAGCGATGCAAATAAGCTCTATAGAGGCAATGTAGATATAAAGAAAGCTCCAACCTATCATATTATTTTATTGGTTAAAAATCATGAGGGTTTAATTAACTTATATAAATTAATTTCAATTTCTCATATGGATTATTTTCATAAGAGGCCGCGAATGCCTAAGAGTTTAATTCAGCAATATAGAGAGGGAATTATTGTGGGTTCCGCCTGTGAAGCAGGTGAGGTTTACAGAAGTATAGAAAATAATGCAGATGAGGATGAATTAAAAGAAACAATTAAATTTTATGATTATCTTGAGATTCAGCCCAGAGGGAATAATATGTTCCTTATAAATAATGGGACTTTTGATAATGAAGAGGAACTATTAAATATAAATAGGAAGATTGTTAATTTAGGCGAAAGGTATAATAAACCAGTTGTTGCTACAGGTGATGTTCATTTTCTTGATCCAAAGGATGAATATTTCAGAAGGATATTGATGGCAGGCCAAGGATTTAGCGATGCAGATAATCAAGCTCCGCTTTATTTTAAAACTACAGATGAGATGTTAGATGAATTTAATTATTTAGGAAAGGATAAAGCTTATGAGGTAGTAATTAAAAACACAAATGCCATATCGGATATGATTGAAAACATTCTCCCTATTCCTAATGAAACTTTTCCGCCTAAAATAGATGGAGCTGAAGATGAAATAAAAAATATGGCTATAAAGAGGGCTCATGATATATATGGAGAAGTTTTGCCTGAAATAGTTGAAAAAAGACTTACAAAGGAGCTTAACTCTATTATAAATCATGGCTATGCAGTTCTTTATTTAATTGCTTACAAGCTTGTAGCAAAATCAAATAGTGACGGGTACATAGTAGGTTCAAGAGGTTCCGTTGGATCATCTTTTGTTGCAACTATGTGTAAAATTACAGAGGTAAATCCACTGCCCCCTCATTATGTTTGTCCTAATTGTAAAAACTCAGAATTCATTTTAGATGGCTCTGCTGGATGTGGAGCTGATTTACCAGATAAGTTATGCCCTATTTGCAAGACACCTTATAAGAAGGATGGGCATGATATACCTTTTGAAGTCTTTCTTGGGTTTGAAGGGGATAAAGAGCCAGATATAGATCTTAACTTTTCAGGAGATTATCAGCCAATAGCACATAAATATACTGAAGAGATATTTGGAAAAGGCCATGTTTTTAGAGCTGGAACTATTGGAACCATTGCTGAAAAAACTGCTTATGGATATGTTAAAAATTATTTAGATGAAAGACATATAACAGCATCATCAGCTGAAATTGAAAGGCTGGTTATTGGATGTACTGGAATTAAAAGAACTACAGGACAGCATCCAGGTGGGGTTATGGTTGTTCCAAGAGATAATGAAATATATCAGTTTACACCTATACAAAGGCCAGCTGATGATGTTAACAGTGATATAATAACAACTCACTTTGATTACCACTCTATTAGCGGAAGACTTTTAAAACTTGATATATTAGGTCATGATGATCCTACAGTATTAAGAATGCTTCAAGATTTAACTGGTATAGAGCCAACTACAATACCTTTAAGTGATGAAAAAGTTTTAAAACTTTTTACTTCGACAGAGTCTCTTGGCGTAACACCCGAAGATATTGGCTGTGAGGTTGGAACTCTTGGACTGCCTGAATTTGGCACAAAATTTGTAAGGCAGATGCTTGTTGATACACAGCCTAAAACTTTTGCAGAACTCTGCAGAATTTCCGGACTTTCTCACGGAACAAATGTATGGGTAAATAATGCCCAAGATTTAATAAAGAAGGGTTATGCTACATTAGATGAAGTTATTTCAACTCGTGATGATATAATGCTTTATTTAATAAAAAAGGGTGTAATACCAAAGCATGCTTTTACAATAATGGAGAGAGTAAGAAAAGGAAAAGGATTAAGGGATGAGGATATTCAAGAAATGAAGGGAAACAATGTCCCAGATTGGTATATTGAGTCCTGTAAGAAAATAAAATATATGTTTCCTAAAGGTCATGCTGTGGCCTATGTTATGATGGCAGTTAGGATAGCATATTTTAAAGTATATTATCCTAAGGCTTATTATGCTACTTACTTTACAGTTAGAGCAGATGATTTTGATGCTGATTTAATATGCAAAGGGAAAAATGCTGTAAGAGCAAAAATAAAGGAAATACAAAATATGGGCAATAATGCGTCTAAAAAGGATAATGACCTATTAACAATACTTGAAATTGCAAATGAGATGTACTGCAGAGGCATAAACGTTTTACCAGTTGATTTATATAAATCTGATTCGGTAAAATTCCTTATTAAAGATGAAGAAATCCTGCCACCTCTTAATGCACTTCAAGGAGTTGGAGATACAGCAGCAAAGTCTATTGTAAGTGCAAGGGAAAATGGAGAGTTTTTATCAAAGGAAGATTTAAGAGAGAGAGCTAAAATATCAAAGACTGTTATTCAAGTGCTAGATAACCATGGATGCCTAAAGGGCTTTCCTGAAACTAATCAGCTCAGCTTGTTTTAGCTTGCAAAGTAAAATAATAAATGATATAATAAATCGAAGTAAAGATACAGTAAGTTTGCAAAAGAGTGGGCCATCCCACTCTTTAATTATTGTAAAGCATAAGTTGCATATTTAATACAGATAATAGTACGAAGGGAGGCCGGTAAGAAATTGAAGAAAAAACAGATTTCAGCACAAGAAATATTAAAAATACAGCAAAATGTAAGTAACATAGTAAAAGGGAAAATTGAAGAACTAAATTACCAATTGTTAAAGGTGCTGCTAATTAAGGAAGAAAATAAATGGTATTTAAGAATATACATAAATAGTGATAATGGAATTGATTTAAACGATTGTGAAACTGTCAGCAAAGCTATAGATGAGTTAATCGATAATGCTGATCCTATCCCATTTGGTTATTATCTTGAGGTGTGCTCTCCTGGCGAATTTCTCTCTGCAGAATCTTCAAATTCAGATATTAAAGTTAATGATGAAATTAGAATTGATTTTATTGGAGACTATAATGGCAAGAAGTATATGGAAGGGAAACTATTAGAATATAATGATGATGGAATTATTATAGAATCAAAAGGCAAAAAATGGAACTTAAATAAGGAAATTATAAAAAAAATCAGTTTAAAGGATTTTAAGGAGGTTAAATAAAAATGAATTCAACTGAATTAGTTGAAGCTTTACAGGAAATAACAAAAGAAAAAGGAATTGATAAGGAAGTTATATTTGTTGCACTTGAAAATGCACTTATTTCAGCATATAAAAAGAATTATGGTACATCACAAAATGTAAAGGTCACAATTGACAGAACTACCGGTGATTGTCATGTTTATGCTCAAAAGACTGTATCGGAGGATGTTGAAGATACTTTGCTTCAAATTAGCATAGAAGATGCTAAAAAAATAAACCCGGCCTATAGTATTGGAGACATTGTAGATATTGAAGTTACACCAAAAAACTTTGGAAGGGTAGCAGCTCAAAATGCAAGACAAAGGGTATTTCAGGAAATAAGAGAGGCTGAAAGGGATATTATATATCAGGAATTTTTGGAAAAAGAAAATGATATAGTAACAGGTATTGTACAGAAAAGGGAAAAGCAAAATGTGCTGGTTGATTTAGGAAGAATAGAAACACTTCTGATGTCAAATGAGCAAATTAAAGGTGAACATTATAATCATGGAGATAGATTAAAATTTTATATTGTAGAAGTAAAGAAAACTACAAAAGGACCGCAAATTGTAATATCAAGAAGCCATCCGGGATTAGTCAAAAGATTATTTGAGATGGAAGTTCCCGAGATTTATAATGGTGTTGTAGAAATAAAAAACATTGCAAGAGAAGCAGGGTTTAGAACAAAAATAGCAGTGAACTCAAGAGATGAAAATGTCGATGCAACAGGTGCTTGTGTAGGGCCCAAAGGAAGCAGAGTTCAAAATGTAGTAAATGAATTAAATGGGGAGAAAATAGACATTGTTAAATGGAATAAGGACCCTTCTGTTTTTATTGCTAATGCATTAAGTCCGGCAAAAGTATTAAAAGTTGATATACTTGAAGAAGAAAAGAGTGCAAAGGTTGTAGTGCCTGATTATCAATTATCACTAGCAATTGGCAGGGAAGGGCAAAACGTTAGACTTGCAGCTAAACTTACAGGATGGAGAATAGACATTAAAAGCGAATCTCAGGATGCAAAATCTGATGAAGAGGAAGTAGACGTTGAAAGTGAATCTCAGGATGCAAAATCTGATGAAGGAGAAGTAGACGTTAAAGGTGAATCCCAGGATGCAAAATCTGATGAAGAGGAAATAGACGTTAAAGGTGAATCTCAGGATGCAAAATCTGATGAAGAGGAAATAGATATTAAAAGCGAATCCCAGGATGCAAAATCTGGTGAAAAGGGAGTGGAATAAAATGAGACCTAAAAAGATTCCTCAAAGGATGTGTGTTGGCTGCCAGCAGATGAAACCTAAAAAGGAATTGGTTAGGATTGTAAAAAATAAGGATGGAGAAATTAAGTTAGATTTAACTGGTAAAGCGCAGGGAAGAGGTGCATATATCTGTAAAAGTACAGATTGCCTCGAGGCTGCCTTTAAATCCAAAAGATTTGAAAAAACTTTTGAGAGCAATATACCAGAAGAGGTATATGAAAGTTTGAAAAAAGAAATATCAGAATAATAATCATATCTTACCTTATTCGATGGCTACCATCCATGATGCCCCATCTCCCTTAGGTGGGGAACAACGGATGCTATGATCCTGGATAAGTTCTTCTAAGGCTTAGATGGATGGAGGTATTTTTTATAGACAGACTCCACCTGAGTTTAAGAATCACTTGATGGCAACTAAAATTTAATATGGGGGTGATTTAATGTCAAAAATAAGGGTATATGAGTTGGCAAAGCAGTTAAATATGCAAAGTAAAGAACTTATAGAACTATTAAATAATGAATTTAGTATAACTGTAAAAAATCATATGAGTGTAATAGATAGTGACGATGCTAAAATAGTTACAGAATATATTCAAGACTTGGATAAAAAAAATATAACTGATGAAAAAATAAATACGGGTGATGTGATGGATAAAAATAGCAAGATAGTAAAAAATAACGATGATACTATTAATACGGATGTATATGAAGAAGATAAACTTGAAATAAGAAAGAAAAAAAGGTTAAAGAAAAATGAAGAAGAAGTTTCTGAACAGTTAGGAATTTCTGATGTGAAAGAAACTCCTGATTCAAGTATTTCTAAAGTAGAAATACCTGAATCAATAAGGGTAGGAGAGTTTGCTGAAAAAATAAAAAAACCAGTACCTGAGGTAATTAAAAAGCTCATAAAAATTGGTATTATGGCTAATATTAATAACGAGATAAGCTTTGAGGATGCAGAAAAAGTTGCAAATCAATATAATATAGTATTGGAAAAAGAAGAGGTTAAAGAAAAAGAAGAAGTTCTTATAAATGATACTGAAGACAGTGAAGATACACTTGTTCCAAGACCTCCGGTTGTAACTGTTATGGGACACGTTGACCATGGTAAGACATCGCTTTTGGATAAAATAAGACATGAAAGGGTTACAGAAACTGAAGCAGGAGGGATAACTCAGCATATAGGTGCTTATACTGTAGATATAAAAGGCAAAAAAATTGTTTTCCTTGATACACCAGGACATGAAGCTTTTACTGCAATGAGAGCAAGGGGAGCTCAAGTTACTGATATTTCAGTTATAGTTGTGGCAGCAGATGATGGAGTTATGCCTCAAACTATTGAAGCAATAAACCATTCTAAGGCAGCAAAAGTACCAATTATTATTGCAATTAATAAAATGGATAAACCTACTGCTAATGTAGATAGAGTTAAACAGGAACTTTCAGAGCAGGGCCTTTTAGCTGAAGATTGGGGCGGAGATACTATATGTGTTCCTGTTTCTGCAAAAACAGGAAAGGGAATTGATAACCTTCTTGAGATGATATTATTAGTAGCTGAAATGGAAGAGCTAAAGGCTAATCCAAATAGAATGGCAAAGGGTACTATTATTGAGGCTAAGCTTGATAAAGGAAGAGGGCCTATAGCAACTGTTCTTGTTCAAAAGGGAACTTTGCACGTAGGGGATATTATTGTAGCAGGGGCAGCTTATGGGAAGGTCAGAGTAATGATTGATGACAAGGGTAAAAAGGTTAAATCTGCTTCTCCTTCAATTCCAGTTGAAGTTGTAGGTTTAAGTGAAGTGCCTAATGCAGGAGATGTATTACATGCTGTTGCTGATGAAAAATCAGCAAGACAGATCTCTGATATAAGAAAGCAAAAAGAAAGACAGGAGTATTTTACAAGTACTCAAAGGGTATCATTGGATGATTTGTTTAGCCAAATAAAGGAAGGCAAAGTAAAGGACTTAAATATTATAGTAAAAGCAGATGTTCAAGGCTCTGTGGAAGCTGTAAAGCAAGCCCTTGAGAAAATAACAAATGAAGAAGTAAGGGTAAATGTAATTCATGGCGGAGTTGGAGCTATTACTGAAACTGATGTACAGCTTGCTTCTGCTTCAAATGCAATAATTATTGGCTTTAATGTAAGACCTAGCTCTGCAGCTAAACAGCTATCCGAAAAAGAAAAGGTTGATATAAGAACATATAGAATAATATATGATGCAATTGATGATATTACATCAGCTATGAAGGGAATGCTTGATCCAAAGTTTGAAGAAGTTATAACATCAAAACTTACTGTTAGAAATACATTTAAAGTTTCAAGCGTTGGTACAATTGCTGGATGCTATGTTGATGAAGGAAAAGTTAACAGGAATAATGATATAAGAATAGTAAGAGATGGAATAGTTGTCTTTGAAGGTAAAATAGGATCTTTAAAGAGATTTAAAGATGATGTTAAAGAAGTTCAAGCAGGATATGAGTGCGGCCTTACTATTGAAAGGTATAATGATATTAAGATAGGCGACGTATTTGAAACGTACACAATGAAAGAAATCAAAAGAGATTAAAAAGAGGTGAAGGCAATGGGAGTTGCAAGAACTGTTAGATTAAATGAGGAAATTAAAAGGATTATAAGCGGTATTATTCAAAATGATTTAAAAGATCCAAGAATTCCAACTATAACCTCTGTTACTAAGGTTGAAGTAACTAAGGATTTAAGATACGCAAAAGTTTATATAAGTGTTCTTGGTAATGATGAAGAGAAGGAAAAATGCATTGAGGGATTAAAAAGTGCAGCCGGATATATAAGAAAAGAAGTTGGAAGTAAAATAAAAACTTATTATACCCCTGAGATAAATTTTGTAATAGACAATTCCATTGAAAAAGGAATTGAGATATCAAAAATAATAAGTGAGATGAAGAAGGAAAAATGATATTAACGGATATTGGAAAGCTTATGAGCAGTGGAAAATGTTTTGCTGTTACTACTCATGTTTCACCTGATGGTGATGCTATTGGCTCAGTTTTAGGATTATACCATTGCCTTACTCAAATTGGTAAAAATGTAGACGTTGTCATTGATGATATTTTACCTGATAAGTATAACTTCTTAGCAGGATATAATATGATAAAAAAAGCGGATGATATCTCTAAGGATAAAAAATATGATTGTATTTTTGTTCTTGACTCAGGCAGTGAGGATAGAATTGGGGATTCAATTGAAATAATTAAGAATGGTAATATAATAGTTAACATTGATCATCATATTACTAATACGATGTTTGGAGATATTAACTATGTTGATCCAAATGCTGCAAGTGTTGGAGAAATAATCTATCAACTGATAAAAATAAATGGATATGACGTTTCAAAAGTTATATCTGAATGTCTTTATACTTCAATAATCACGGATACTGGGGGATTTAGATATTCTAATACTACTTCAACAACATTTAATATAGCAGGTGATTTAATTAATAGTGGTATTAATTTTACTGAAATAGCAAACAGGGTATTTGATAGAAAAACAGTCCCAGAGGTAAAACTTCTTTCTATGGTTATGTCAACATTGGAATTATACTATGATAATAAAGTATCTGTTATATATCTGACTGAGGATATGCTGTATAAAAGCGGATCACAATATGAGGATGCAGAAAGTTTTATAAACATCGTCAGGGATATTGACACTGTTGATACTGCAATCTTTATTAAAGAAAAAGAGAAAGGTACATTTAGGATAAGCTTAAGGTCAAAGCAAATTGTTGATGTAAAGGATATTGCAGTAGCCTTTGGCGGTGGTGGGCATATAAGAGCAGCAGGGTGTACTATTGTGGGAAGTAAAGATGAAGTCAGAGATAAGCTTTTGGCAGAGGTAAAAAAACAGCTTGATGGTATAAAATAATGGATGGAGTAATTAACATATTAAAACCGCCGCAAATGACATCTTTTGATGTAGTTCATTATATAAGAAAAATTACAAAAGAAAAAAAAGTTGGACACACTGGCACATTGGATCCCATGGCTGTTGGTGTGCTTCCAGTTTGTATTGGTAAAGCCACAAAGATAGTTGATTATTTAATGAATGGCGAAAAAACATATATATGTGAAATGAAATTTGGAAATGTTTCAGATACTTTTGACAGGTATGGTAAGTTTGCACTACCTCAAGATAAAGAAGTTTCTATTGATTATCATAAGCTTAAAGAAGTTATAGATGATTTCACAGGAGTAATATATCAAAAACCACCTGCTTATTCAGCAATAAAAATAAACGGTGAAAGAGCTTATAACCTTGCTAGAAAGGGAATAGAAGTTGATTTAAAAGAAAGAAAAATAGAGATTTACAATATTGATATTAAACAAATTAACTCACAATCTGTTTTAATGGAAGTTAAGTGCTCAAAGGGCACTTACATTAGGAGCTTATGCAATGATATAGGACAAAAATTAGGCTGTGGAGCATATATGAACTTTTTATTGAGGACAAAAACGGGTAATTTTCATATTAATAATTCTTATACTTTAGAGGAGCTTTCAAATATGGATATAAGCAGTGCACTAATAAAAATTGATGATGCTATAAATTTAAATAGTATATATGTTAATAAAAGATATACTAAAAGTATTTTAAATGGCAATTCAATTCCTATTGATTATGATGTTAAAAACGAAAATGAAGAATTTAAAATATATATAAATGAAAATACTTTTGCAGGTATAGGGTATGTTAAACAGGGCAATTTATATGTGAAAAAATTATTGATATAAAGGTGTTAAAATGAAAATTATTAAGGACAATTTTGAAAATATACAGGTGGATGACAAGCTTGCTGTAGCACTTGGAACTTTTGATGGACTCCACTGGGGACACAAAAAAATAATTAATGAAACTGTAAAATATGCAAAAAAAAATGGAATTAAAAGTGCTGTTTTAACTTTTGATAAGATTCCCATATCAGTTATAAACACATCATTAGAAATTAAAGTATTGATGGAAAATGACGTAAAATGTCAAACAATTAGTGAACTTGGTGTAGATTATTTAATTTTTATAGAATTTAATGAGAAATTTTCAAAGGTAGGATATGAAGATTTCATAAAATTTATTATGCATAATTTAAACGCCGTTGCTCTCTTTTGCGGATATAATTATACTTTTGGCTATATGGGAATGGGGAATACAAAGACACTTGAGAAATATAAAAATAAATATGGGTATGATTTAATAGTGATTGATAGGGTAGTTTATAAAGGTCATAATATTTCAAGCAGTATTATAAGGGATAAGATCTCTAAAGGTAAGATGAAAGAGGCTAATGAGCTATTAGGATATAAGTATTTTATAAAAGGTGAGGTAATTGAAGGAAATAGGCTTGGGAATAAACTTGGCTTTCCAACTGCTAATATCCGAATTTCTGAAAATTTAGCATTAAAAAATGGTGTGTATGCTACGTATACTTATATAGATGAGAATAAATATAAATCAATTACAAATATTGGCCATAATCCTACGGTAGAAAAAGACTATAGAGTAGCAGAAACATATGTATTTAATTTCCAGGGAAATTTATACAACAAAAACGTTAAAATAGAATTCGAATATTTTATAAGGGATGAAAAAAAGTTCCCATGCATTGATGAATTAAAAAAACAAGTAAACAGGGATATAAATTCAGTAATGAATTTAAAATAATTTCAATTCACTTTATTCATAATTTAAAATCATTAACGAACAAATTACAGCGGGGATAAGAAAAATATATGGAATGAACATAGAGTGAGCATTTAGATGTTCTTAGGATTAAAATGACAGAGAAGCTTAGTGTATTTCGTTTGCCTGAGCGATAGCGAGTTTAACAAAATCACTTAGCTTCTCTGGCATTTTAATCCTTAGAACATC
>DHEX01000031.1 GCA_002400085.1 Clostridiaceae bacterium UBA4839
ACACAGTCTGACGTGCCTGGCACTAAAATGCTAAAATGGGAACCTCTGAACTGGGAAGAATGACGGTATAGGTCTTCTGTTGAACTCATCGCAAGGATCTGAAGTAGGAGAAGTGCAGAAAGGTGCAACACAGTAACCTCTGCTTAATACTTGGATCTGTACCACCTGTTCGCATTTGATAATCAGGTAGTATCCTATCACTGGGGTTATATTAGTAATGTGAGGAACAGCTGGATTTGGAGTGAATTCAATATCAATACACTCACCTACAAATTCAAGTTTTATAGTTTCATTTGGAAGATGCGTAGGAGCAGCACTAGTTCCTTGCTGTGTAAGGATATATGCTATTGGCTCAGGACAGTACAGCAGCACATTGTTTACGCTCCTTGTTATTGGCACTCCTGGTATAACTACAGGTGTGCATCCAATTCTTGTACTAATGTTTAAATTGTAGTTAATTGTAAAGGGGAAGCTAACCCTTACAAAACTTGGCTCATCAGTGGCTTTCCTTGTTGGAATAATTGGTGCAGCGACAGTGATTGTGAAATCCGAGCATGTTATATCTGTGATACATGACGGATCTACATCTATATCGGATATGATAGGAGCTGTAAAACAATCTCTCAGTAAACATTCATCAAAAACCTTGTTTGTTTCAATACAATCAAGTTCCGTTGCTGGTGGAACTGGTTGCTGTTGAGTAATAATTAAATCATCAGCCATAATTTTCCCTCCCTTTATTTGAAACAGGCATTTAATAAGCAATTTATATGCTCTACCCATTTTCACTGTATAATATGTTATTTACAGTCGAAATGTGTATTGTTAGAGTACAAAATGTAAATACTTTATTAGTGAGCAGCCTTCACAGTATATCCTGTGGGGGCATTCTTATTTTGAGCAGTATTTTCGCATAAATCTTCTTAAAAATATGCCTCCCGAGGATAACAAGTTATCGCATTACAGCATATAAAATAGTATGTAGAAATATGTTTTATGGAGGCAGATGAAAAATGAATAGCAGTAATCGCTTGATTATTAAAGATAAAAAATGTGACTTGTGGGAGTTTTATTTGACGAAAAACGGCGATTTGGCATACAGCATAGTATCCAAAGACGGCAAATACAAGGAGGAAGGCAGGATCGACACTGGAGTGATGGAATTTGCTTCGGATATGGATAAAGATGGGATTATGCACTTTGTTTATATTAATAAAAATGGAGAGCTTAAGTACTATAAATTAGAGGATGGTCAGTGGTCTTCAAAAACTATCTACTATTTTAAAGAAAACAACTATGCCGTCAGGGAATTATCACTTTGTATAATAGACGAAGACATAAATATATTCTATATATTTCAAAAACAAAGAACACAAAACACAGGTATCCTGTGCCATAACCGATGGGATGGTGAAAAATGCACAATTAATGTTATCAGCTACATTAAACTGCTGCCAAATGTATGCACTCATTATCAGATAGATGTTCAGGATAAACAGGATATCAACCTGCTTTTTATAAACAACACAGGAAAAGAAGTTACTTTCAAAAATTGTAAATATCAGAACAATATTTACAGTGCTATAGTTTCGTTGTTTGCCTTGAAAGGTAACAGCCTTGACTTTTTCATGGCAAAGCATGGTACAGAATCTCATTTGTTGAATCTTTCAAACAGCAACTTGGGTTATACACTGGAAGATATATGCTTGGATTTGCAGGGTAAAGTAGCATCCATTACCAATATATATCAGAGCGATTCGGCGATATTGGATATACTGCTTATTGCAGATGGGGACACCCTCTGGGCTTTTTGGATAGCAGACGGTAAAATATTCTATTCTTCTTTTTTAGGACAATGGTCTAGGGTTGAAGAATTAAAAATGGGACTTGAGACAACAATCAATATGTACTATTATATTGAGCAGGTTGACAATGTGAATAGGAGAATAAAAAGAGTACTTGGGACAATACCGCCGGACGTAAAACTGCTTTTGCCCTCAAAGCCTCAGGAAAATACCCAGAAAAATAAAAATGAAGATTCGACATTAAACAAAGTAAACTGCAGCCAGGAAGCAAATATGGCATATTCAAATTTAGGAGGCATAGAGCCTGAAAAAACAGTGGCACAAGTGGAAGTTGAAAAGAAGCCAACACATCTTAGCCAATTCCGTAATGAATATGAAAAACAGAGAAAGAAACCCTTGGAACAGGCAGCAGGCAAAAGCCTTGGTGAGGATACACTCAAAGCAAGATTCCCCCAGATGCGCGAGAAGAGCGGATGGAACAAAGAGTTGGCTCATAATCAGATAGTACTTTCACAAGAAAAGGCACAGTTAGAAGCGCAATGTGCTGAGCTCACACGTATCAATATGCTGCAGCAAGCTGAAATAGATAAATTAAAAAAGCAAGTTGAAGAAGAGCGTAAACGAACAAAAGATTTAGAAAACAACCAGTACCAAATTAATGAACTTCAGGAAAAGCTAAAACCCATAGAAGCTGAGAAAATCCAGATTGGTGAGGACCTTGAGGAGAAATACACATCAATCATACAGGATAAGTTGTCCTTAGATAAGGATATGGATGAACTAAAGAAGTGGCGGCAAGACGAACAGATTTATACAAAAGCTCTGGAAGATGTCCAAATCAAAATAAAAGAACTGGATGACAAGCTAAAACAAATAGAAATGGAGAAGGATAAACTCAAAAATGAAGTAGATGAAAAATATGCTGCACTGCTGCAAAACAAACCTTCTTTAGGGAATGAAAAGGATGATATAATAAAGCAACTGCAAAATGAGTTAGAGCTTGAAAGAAATAAGAGTATGCTTCAAAGGTTTTTAAAAAAATAAAACTATAACTATAACATGCCAAGTGCCAGTGAAACGGCTGACCATTAAAGTTGGCCGTTTTCTGATGTTTTCATTTACTTAACCTCCATTTGTTTATGTGGAGATTATTGCCATTTACACGGATTTTTATTCAGCCTCTCAGCCTCAGTGAAACCTCCGGAAAAGAGTTTCCCAGCTACTTGGCAAATTTATTTTGGTTTATTTATTAAATTCCTTTAAAAGGTATCTAAACATTTCTGCAGCATCATCCATTGGTTTTGAAGTTGTCATATCAACTCCTGCTTTCTTTAAAAGTTCAATAGAGTAGTCGCTTCCGCCGGACTTTAAGTA
>DHEX01000103.1:0-11675 GCA_002400085.1 Clostridiaceae bacterium UBA4839
AGGAGGAATATTATGAATAAGTTATATTTAGACAATGCTGCTACATCTTATCCAAAAGCACCTAAAGTTTCTGAAAAAATGTGTGAATACATAAATAAGGTTGGAAGCAATGTGTCAAGAGGAATATATTCATCATCAAAAAATGCTGGTCAGGTAGTATATAAAACCCGTGAAATGCTGTGCGATTTATTTAATTTCGATGAGCCTTTAAATGTTGTTTTTACAAAAAATATTACAGAAAGCTTAAACACAATAATAAAAGGATATCTTAAAGATGGAGATCACGTTATTGTATCCTCCATGGAGCATAACGCTGTTATGAGACCTCTTATGGGTCTTAAAGGCATAGAAATTGACAGGGTTCCCTGCGATTCACTGGGAAAACTTAATCCAAATGATATAGAAAAATATATTAAGCCAAACACAAAGCTTCTCGTTATGATACATGCATCTAATGTCTGCGGAACCATAATAGATGCAGAAGCTGTGGGAAAAATATGTAAGAAGCATAATATAAAGTTTGTTTTGGATACCGCACAAACTTCAGGTATACTGCCTGTAGACTTTAAAAAATATAATTTAAGTGCCCTATGCTTTACAGGCCATAAAGGGCTTTTAGGTCCACAGGGGATTGGCGGATTTTTAATTAACAGTGAATTTGCAAAAGAAATTAAGCCCTTAATTGAAGGCGGCACAGGCAGTCTATCTGAATCAGAGCTTCAGCCAGGGTATCTGCCTGATAAATTTGAAGCAGGCACATTAAATATCCCAGGAATATATGGGCTTAATGCTTCATTAAAATATATTAAAGATAAAGGAATTGAAAACATAAAAGCCATTGAGGATGATCTCACGAAAAGATTTTTAGATAATATAAACAATATGGATGACGCAGTACTTTATGGAATAAATGGAACAGAGGGCAGAACTGCTGTTATATCTTTGGATTTTCCAAAGCTTGATAATTCAGAAGTTGCATTTGTTTTAGACAGGGATTTTGGTATAATGACAAGAGTTGGACTGCATTGTGCGCCATCTGCTCATAAAACTTTAGGCTCCTATCCAAAAGGTACTGTAAGATTTAGTCCAGGGCACTTTTTAACAGTTAAGGATATAGATTACGCCTGCCAATGTATATATAAAACCTTAAAATTATTAAAAAGCGAATAATTTAAATAGGTAAATAAATATAATTTAATGACAAATATATTAATTCTTGTAAAAAATCTATTTCTTGTTTAAAATATTATTAATATTATTTGTAAAGGAGATTGGATATGAAAATATTTTTACTTGCTGTTTTATCTTACATTATAGGTTCATTTCCAACAGGAGTTGTAATAGGAAAAAAGTTTTACAATATCGATATAAGAGAACACAGTTCTAAAAATATGGGCGGCACAAATGCAGGAAGAGTTCTTGGTAAAAAAGCTGGAATTATTGTAACTGTAATTGATATAGCAAAGCTTATGATTCCTACATATTTAGCAAGAAGATACTATGGAATTGATATTGCAGCCATTATAGGTGCCTGTGGAATGGTTGGTCATGCCTACCCTGTTTTTGCAAAGTTTAAAGGCGGGAAATGTGTATCCTCTTATATGGGTGTTATGCTTGTTTTAAATCCCCTTTCAGCTTTAATACCTTTTGCAATATGGAATATTCTTAAATATGTTTTAAATTATGTCTCATTATCTTCAATGATTGCCTGTGTATTATCTGCATTTTTATTTAAATTCTTTAGCCCTGAGAACCAAATTGCCTTTTATGTTATGCTTGCTGCAGCCTTCTTTGTTATTTTCCTTCACAGGGCAAATATTAAAAGACTGTTAAATGGCACAGAAAATAAAACAAGAAAAAAGCAAGCTTGACTTTTTAAAATTTATAATATATAGTATTATACAAATTTGCAAAATCGATGAAGAGGATAAGTATTTTAATGATGCCTTAAAGCGAGAAAGGGATGGTGAAAGCCTTTTAAGGATGAGTTAAGAGAATAGAACCTTGAAGATGCATCCAGAAACTGAAGTATTGCATTAGTATGGATTGCCCCGAAAGGGTTAAAAAACGAGTGGGCTTTTAGCCAATGTGAGTGGTACCGCGGATAAACCGTCTCTTTTTGAGACGGTTTTTTTATTTGATGGCTATAATCTGTAATACATTCATACTGACCAGCTGCCTTGACCTTATAGCACGATTTTTTATTCGATGACTATAACTCGTAACACCCCGTTTAAGCTAGGTGTTACGAATAAATCGGTTCTTATTTTAAAATGATAAAATGGAGGGTTAAATATGGATTATAAAAAGACAATTGCACAAAGAATAGCAAGTATAATAAATATTGATGCAAAGGAAATTGAAAAAATGATAGAAATTCCGCCGGATGCTGCGCTTGGTGATTTTGCACTGCCTTGCTTTAAGCTCTCAAAGGCAATGAAAAAATCACCTAAACTAATTGCTGATGAGCTTGTTTCATCTATTGATAAAGAAGGTTTTGAAAAAATCGATTCTGTATCTGGATATTTGAACTTTTTTATTGAAAAGGCTGCTTTCACAGAAAAAACTATTTTAAATATAATAAGTGAAGGAAACTGCTATGGCCATTCTAATGATGGGGCAGGTAAAACAATTACCATAGATTATTCCTCCCCTAACATAGCAAAACCATTTCATGTAGGGCATTTATATTCAACAGCTATAGGAAATTCACTTTATAAATTATTTTCATCCCAAGGTTATAAAGCTATAGGAATAAACCACATTGGGGACTGGGGAACACAATTTGGTAAATTAATAACTGCTTATGATAGATGGGTAGATAAAGATGCATTAGAAAAGAATCCTATTAATGAGATGCTTAGAATTTATGTCAAATTTCATGAGGAAGCAGAAAAGGATCCTGAGCTTGAAGATATTGCAAGACAGCATTTTAAAGCTCTCGAAGATGGCTGCCCTCATGAAACTGAGCTTTGGAAAAAGATGAAAGATTTAAGTATGAAAGAATTTAATAAAGTATATGATATGCTTGGAATAAAATTTGATTCTTATGCAGGTGAAAGCTTTTATAACGATAAGATGGATGCTGTTATTGATGAACTTGAAGCCAAAGGTCTCTTAACAGAAAGCAATGGCGCACAAGTTGTAAACCTTGATGCCTATAATATGCCCCCCTGCATCATTAAAAAATCAGATGGAGCAACAATTTATGCTACAAGAGATTTAGCTGCTGCTATTTATAGAGATAAAACTTATCACTTTTATAGAAATGTATATGTAGTAGGTTCAGAGCAGACGCTTCATTTTAAACAGGTATTTACTGTTCTAAAGCTTATGGGATATGATTTTGCAGATAGATGCATACATGTAGGCTTTGGTCTTGTTAAATTTGAGGATAAAAAGCTTTCTACAAGAAAGGGAGATGTAATATTCCTTGAAGATTTATTAAATGAAGCTGTATCACGCTCAAGAGAGCTCATTGAAAATAAAAATCCTAATCTTGAGAACAAGGATGATTTAGCTAAAAAAATTGGAATTGGTGCCGTTATTTTTACTTATCTTAAAAACAACAGAGAAAGAGATATAATATTTAACTGGAATGAAATTCTTAATTTTGACGGTGAAACAGGACCTTATGTACAGTACACTTATGCAAGGGGAAGAAGCATTTTAAGAAGAGCTTCACAAGAAGATTTTAGTGCTGCTCCAGATTTCACTGATATGGTAACACCTGAAGAATTTGAGCTATCAAAATTGTTATCAGCCTTTAATAATGCAATAAATCTTGCTATAGAAAAATATGAACCTTCAATTGTTACAAGATATGTAATTGATGTGGCAAAATCTTTCAATAAGCTTTATAATATGCACCCTATTTTATCCTGTGAAAATAAAGGTTTAAAATCTGCAAGGCTTAAACTTGTTGAAGCATCAACTATTGTAATTAAAAACGCCCTTTCACTTCTTGGTATTGAAGTTGTTGAAAAAATGTAATGAATTAAAAGTTTATTTATTGCAGATTATTTGCTAAAATGGTAAGGGAGACAAAGGAGGGGGACAATATGTTAGTTAATGACTGGAAAGAATTTTTAATACCCTATGAGCAGGCTGTCGAAGAACTAAAAGTTAAGTTTAAAGGAATAAGAAAACAATATAGAGATAAAAATCAGTATTCTCCAATTGAGTTTGTCACTGGCAGAGTTAAAGAAATATCAAGCATCCTTGAAAAAGCTAAAAAACTTGATATCCCTTTTAGCAAAATAGCAGATGAAATGGAGGATATAGCAGGAATAAGAATTGTATGTCAATTTGTAGAGGATATATATACAGTTGTTGATTTGATTCACCAAAGAGATGGTAAAGATTTAAAAATTGTTTATGAAAAAGATTATGTTAATAATCAGAAAGAAAGCGGCTACAGGAGCTATCATATTATAATAAAGTATCCTGTTCAAACTACTGTGGGAGAAATTGAAATATTAGCTGAAATTCAGGTAAGAACTTTAGCAATGAACTTTTGGGCCACTATTGAACATTCTTTAAATTACAAGTATAAGCAAAGCATTCCTGAAGATATCAAAGAAAGGCTTAAAAAAACTGCTGATTTAGTAACTGAACTTGATACAGAAATGTCTCAAATAAAAGGGGAAATCATTGATGCACAAAGAACCTTTGAAATAAAATCCAGTATTATTTCTGATATTCTCGATAACATTATTACGCTGTATTCCCTTGGAAAGATCTCTGAATCAACTGATATTCAAGATAGATTTAATAAATTGTTAGATGGTGGAAACATATATGAATTTGAACTTTTATTAGATGAATCCAATAAAAAAGTACAGCAGTACAGGCTTGAAGCATTAAAATAGCTCGTAATAGCATTCCTAAAGCAGCATTAAATATTTTATTGATATTTCATGCTGCTTTCATAATATGTAGGAGCAATCTAATAGCTGCCTCAGGGAGCTATTTTTTAATTATTTATACTATATTAGCTAAATTTAAATATAATAATAATTAACATAATCAAATATTCTGCTATAATATATTCGTTTATGAAAGTAAGGTGATAAAATGAGCAGTAAGAAAATCAGTATTAAATATCTTATTCCCTTAATTGTAATTTCACTTATACTGCTTATTTCAAATATGGGTCAAAGTTTTAGAGATGATACTTTTTTAAATGATAGAGCTGTTGAACATGCAAATAATCTTCAAGCTATATGGGACAAATCTAAGAATCAATCCCAATACTATGACCTTTCTTCAAAATATATAATTGAATATATCGCTAACATTGGATTAAAACCCTATTACCCTGAGGGCTATTCAAGAGACCTTATTACATATATGCCAAACTTTAAATATCCTTCAATTTTGTCGGTTATAGATAAACATGGAAAAGAAATTAAAAAATATAACTACGGAGAGGATTTCTTTGAATTTTTTAAAGGAAATAATAATTGTGGTGTAGTTAAAGGTCATGCTGATATTATAGAAAAATTACCTGATAAAAATATACTACTAAATGAGATAGTATTATTTGATGACTACTATAATAAGACTGATGAAGAAATAAAAAAAACTGATGCATTTTTAAAATATAATGGAGCCGCTGCAGTTATAACGCCCTCCCACACTTTAGATCTTAAAAATGAATCAGGTTTGTATGATCAAATAAACAATTCATCAGAAAACCCCCTTATTAAGTTCATTGTAACAAGACGGGTTTATACGGAGCTAACGGAATTTTCTAAAAAGGGATATACTTTAAAAGTGCAGTCAGGTGCAGATATAGAATTATCTAATTCTAAAATATTAGCTGGAAAAATTGATGGAAAGAATACTTCCTATAAGCCATTAGTTATATTAACCTATTATGATGGGATATATAGAAACCCTTATATAAAAAAAGAAGAGTACATAAATTATGCCTTGCCGCCTTCAATCATTCTTGAATGTATGAAATCCATAGATTTACAGAGGAATAATCAACCGGATAGAACCATAATTTTTGTATTCCTACCAGGGCAGATGCTAAATATGGTTCCTGATTTCAAAAATACTATAAATATTCCAGGCGACTGCCTGCTATTTAATATGTTAGGTTCAAGCAACGAAGTAATTTTAAGTTATACAAACTCCTCTAAATTTACTGCTGAAAGCGTTGAAGCTTTTGCATCTAAAAATAATATAGAAATAGTATCTAAATCTACTGATAGCATTAATCCTTATAATATTATTCAAATAGAAGCAATAAATTCTATGAGTAATAATCAAATTAATAATAAGTATCTTAATAATTCAGGTAAGTTCATATTGTCATTAATAGGCGATGAATGTTATGATCTCGATTTTGTTACTGCGAACTTCAGAAGTATTAGAAAAATAAAGCGTTATGTAAAATATCACTCAGCATCAATATCTTTAATTGCGTTTGGGATCATGTTATTTGCAATTTTTAATGATCATGATTCAAAATTAATTGACAAAAAAAAATAAATAGATTATGCTATTTGTAGATAATAATTTTCTTTTAATAGGATGGTGGATATGGAAAACTTAACATTGTTATTCAAAGAAAAAAATTTAAAGCTAACGCCTCAAAGGTATGCTATATATAAGTACTTAAAATCTACCAAGTCCCATCCTTCCGCTGAAATGATATATGATAACTTAAAAGCTAATTATCCAACAATGAGCCTTGCAACAATTTATAAAACATTAAAGACTCTTATTGAATTAGGTGTGGTAATTGAGTTAAATGTTGGCGAAGATAATTTTAGATATGATGCAAATACAAGCCAGCATCCCCATATAATTTGTTTATCATGCGGCAGGGTTGATGATATTGAAAATGCAGATTTTAATTTTCTTGATGACGAGGCTAAAAAATATACTGACTATAAGATTGATACCCATCAACTATATTTTTACGGTATATGCCCTGAATGTCAAAAAAAGTCTGAATAAATTCAGACTTTTTTTGATTTTATCTTTTGTCCGATGGCTACCATCCGTAAATATCCTAACGGCTGGTACGCCCCTGGATCGGCTCTTCTAAGGCTCGCTTTGAAAGTACCACTTATAAGAAGGCTCTGCTGAGCGAGCCTAAGAATCACCTTATCCGATGGCTGCTATCCGTAAATATCTTAACGGCTGCTTAATTAACCCTTTATTTAGATGACAGCTTCAAAATTTTCTTCCAGGCTTCACTAGGTTTTATATTCCCTTCAAATAACTCCTGCAGTATTCTGCCTGCATTTTCTGCTACATTGGGTTCCAAATTATCCGTAAAAGCAATAGAATTTTCATCGGCCTTCTCTATATGTTCTAATAACACTTTTTCCACATCATTTTTACTTTTATTAGCTGTTTTTAATGATGAAACATAACCATTTGATGTATATATATTTTGTGCTTCTTCACTGAAAATATATTTTAGAAATTTTTTCGCATCTTCAGCATTTTTACTGTTTGATGGTATTACAAGCACTTCTCCTGCACTTGCACTTATAGAAGATATAGGTTCATCAACATATTTAATAGGCTCCTTTATTACATCATAATTAAAATTTGAATGTTTCATTTCATCAATAAGCTTAACCGTAAAAGTACCACCAGGTATCATTGCAGTTTTCCCATTCACAAAATCAGTTACACACTGTTTGTAATTTATATCAATGCAATCCTTTGGAATACATTTTGAGCAAACTGAATTATATATTGAAAAAGCATTGTTTAACCCATTTATATTACTCATTGATCTTGAGTCTGAGCCATATAAATCCGTAAAAACTTTAGCACCAGTTGTTTGGGATGTAATAGTTCCATAATAAAGTGACAGGGTCCAGGTATCAAGAGCTCCTATTTCAAAAGGAGCTACACCACCATTTTTAAGTTTGCTGCAAGCTGAAATAAATTCTTCTAAGTTTGCCGGCTCATTAATCCCGCACTTGTCAAATATATCCTTATTATAATAAATCTCCATGGCAATTGGAGAATCTCCAATACCATATGTCTTCCCATTATATTTACCATAAGCAAGAGCAATTTTATATAATCTATCCTTTAATTCATTAGTTTCAATAAAGTCAGTTAAATCCATTAAATATCCTGATTTTGCATATTCTATTAATTGATTCCTTTTTATTCCTGCTAAATCAACATCACCATTTGAAATCATTTGTTTTAACTTATCTTCATCGCTTGTAATTTCCTGAATTTCTATCTTGACTTCAGGATTGCTTTTTTCATATTTTTTTATAATATCACTATAAATTTTACCCTGCTCATTCGTTGAATGCATAGTATAAAATTTAATTGTTTTTTTATTTTCATCTTTTTTATTGACTTTTGAACATCCATTCATTAAAGGAGTAATTAGCATTATAGAAAATAAAAACACTACTACAATACGTTTCATATATTTTCCTCCAATTCTATCTATTATATACATTGTTTTTATTATACAACATTTAATCAATCCATTCACTAAAATATTATTATAACTTAATTTATTTTCCCACAAATATTTTAATATAATCCTTCATATAATTTAATGGAGGTGAATTCTATTGAAATTGAAAATATATGTTGTAAAGAAAAATCAAATTATCTGGGCAGCAATCATTATTGCAATCATAATAATATCCATAATACTATTAGTAAATCTTAATAAATCACAGACGATGAAAACAATAGACTCCGTAAAAACCTTTAATAGTGCTGATGTGGATAATGATGGAAAGTCAGACTCTATTGTAATTAATAAAACAGATGAAGAAAATCAAAAATACTCAGTTTCAGTTTATTCAAGTTCCGGTAAAATATATGATTTACAACCAGATATATCAATAAATTCACTTGGAACACCTTCAGATTGGTGGCCAATTAATTTAATAGTTAAAGATATTGATAAGGATAATACCAAAGAAATTATTATACAATCCTCTGATAGTAATGGACCAATACTTCACATATTTAAATATATTAATAACAGCATGGAGAGGATTGCATCTGGCAGATATTCTTTTGTAGGAAATATATCATTACCTCCAGACGATCAGAACATAGTTGTTTTAGGATTAAAAAGTAATGATAAATTAAATTTAACTTACCTTACGCCAAAAGGAAATAGACTTGTTCCTTACACAGATGCTCCAGCATCATTAACTCTTGGGAAGGATGCCCTTTTAGATGTAATATCTTATATTGAAAAATCTGATACTGAGGCATTCAGTATAAATATGGACAGCAAATTTGCATCTATTTTGCCAAAAGGCATATTCCTTGATTGCAGCCTTGAAGACACAAAATTTTCTTCATATAATATTCCATCTGAATGTACTTATATAATTAGAACTGCATCGCTGGATAGTAATTCTAAAGCATCTGAAATATATAAAGTTAAATTAACATTGGATAAATATAATAATGAAGAACCCCAATATATAATTACTAATATAAATAAAATAAAATAATTTTTAGCTTAACTGCAAATACTAAATTTAGGAGGTTATCAAATGAAAAAGTTTATTAAAGTATTTGCAGTTTTAATTTTTTTTGTTTTTTTATCAAGCTGTTCTATATCAAAATTTAAAAAAGAGAAGGATCAAATAATAAGTGCCAATGAAAACGTTTTTAACTCATTTTTAGGTGACTTTAATGGAGATGGCATAAACGAACATATCTATGTTTATAAATCTGAAAATGGAAAGCCTTGCGTAAAGCTCATAACAAAAGGTGGAAATTACTATAAAGAATTAAATGATTTAGCTGACAACTTTTATTCCCATGCGGCAGATGTCAATGGTGATGGGAAAGAGGAATTTATTTTATATATTTCAGAATCCAGCCATGAAAAAATGTACATATTTTCATTTACTGACGATCTTAATATAATTTTAAGCCCTGAAATACTGCAAAAAGAATTTGATTTAGCAAAGATAAAAAATGGATATGTTTTTACCTTTGGTTCCTTTGAAAAAAAACTTGATTCAGATTTAAATGATAATTTATCTATGGAATTCAATCATACTGATATATCTTATGAGGACTCTTTGCCATTATTTATTGCAGATGGAATAATTAAAGGTTCAGATAAAAAATATTATACAGTTACTGTTTCATTTACAATAAGCAATAATAATGATTTTGAAATTAAAGAGATAGATATGCGCCCCTATGCAGAATAAAAAAATAGGGCCGGAATTCCGGCCCTTAAGGGGGATGGGGGGTTCTATTTCGGAAACTTTCGTTTCCATAGCTCAAGGTTATTGCCTTGAGTTTCTTTTTATAATATGTCCATTAATTAAATATCTTATACATGATTTAAAGTTTTTTTGTATTTATTTTTTTTATCCGATGGCTACCAACTGTAATCCTCCGCTTAACGCGGAGAATAACAGTTGCTACGCCCCTGGATCGGCTCTTCTAAGACTCAGTTGGAGAAAAGTATTCCTTATAAGAGGGCTCCAACTGAATCTAAGAATCACCTTATCCAATGGCTGCCATCAGTTTCTGGATATATTTTAATCAATATTTTTGTATAATTTACGTTTTTATTATAATATGAAGGGAAATATATGATAAAATCAAGTAAGAGGTGTTATATTATGAGTAATGTTTATAAAGAATTAGCACAAATTATAGAAAGCAGCAATAATATTGTTTTTTTTGGAGGTGCAGGGGTTTCTACAGAATGTGGTCTGCCCGATTTTAGAAGCAAAAATGGCTTATACAATAAAAAAAATAAATATAAATACCCACCAGAAAAAATATTAAGCCATTCCTTTTTTATTAAAAATCCAGACATTTTTTATGAATATGCCAGAGAAAATCTTTTCGCTGAAGGTATTCTCCCTAATAAAGGCCATAAAGCCTTAGCTGATTTAGAAAGTTTAGGAAAGGTTAAAGCAGTAATTACTCAAAATATAGATGGTTTGCATCAAATGGCAAAATCAAAAAATGTGCTCGAACTTCATGGCTCAATACTTAATTATTATTGCATGAAATGTGGTAAAAAATATAATATTGATTATGTTAAATCCTCTAATGGTGTGCCATTATGTGAATGTGGCGGAATCATCCGCCCTGATGTAGTACTTTATGAAGAATCCTTAGATGAAATGGTTTTAGCAAAATCCTTGGAGTACATAAGAAATGCAGAAGTCTTAATAGTAGCCGGTACCAGTTTGCGTGTATATCCAGCAGCAGGGCTTATAAGGTATTTCAAAGGGAAAAAACTGGTTATAATAAATCAAGATAGCACTCCTTATGATAATGCAGCAGATTTAGTAATAAACAAACCTTTTGCAAAAACTATGATGAAAGTAATGGTAGAAATGGGGCTATGGAAGTTTAAATCACGCATTGTTGAAAACGATATAGAAAACTATATACCGCATCCTAATTTTCAAGGCGTTGAATTATATCCATTTTTATCTTCAGATGAAAATCTTGGCATAAGAAGTCAATATGTTAGAATTCAGCCAGGTGGAGAAATTATGCCTCACACCCATGACGTTGTAGAAGTTTTTGTAACCCTTAAAGGCAATCCGCATGTTTTAATTGATGGGGACTGGCTGCAAATAGAACCTAATACAACTACTATAGCATATCCTGGAGAAGTCCATGGAGTAAAAAATAATACTGATGAGGAAATATTATTG
>DHEX01000103.1:11716-20086 GCA_002400085.1 Clostridiaceae bacterium UBA4839
TCCCTACAGTAAAAAAAGACCTAAGATAAGATTAAAATCTTATCTTAGGCTTTTTTTACTTTGTTTTATCAAATACAACTTCGTTATTTGTAGTTACAATAGTAACATGGGTGCCTGCTGGGCCTTCATCTAAATATCTATTTGCCTCGCTTAAAGCACCTGTATTCATTCTATATGCTCCTTTTTGAACACCATTTACGTTTACCCTATACAAAATATTTTCACTTATACTATTGCCACTGCTGCTGCCACTATTATTATTCCAGCTTAAACCGCAGTATTCTACAATACTTTTTGCTATAGACGCTGCACATTTTTCTCTAAAATCATTGGATTTTAATAATTCCAGCTCCTCAGGGTTTGTACAAAATGCACATTCAACAAGAATTGTTTTTGGGTTTGTCCATCTTAGTATCCCTAAATAATCCTTGGTAGGTTCACTGGAACTGTACCTGGTTTTAATACCTCTTGATTTACTTTCTGCTATGTCATGCATGTTATCTAGCACAAGATTTGCTAGCTCTTTACCCTGCTCATTTTCAGGGCATTGTACTGAACACCATACTTCTACACCTTTTGCAGAGGGTGCTGATGGACAGGAATTTGTATGTATAGATACTGAAGCATCAGGATCTATAGAATTAATATAATCAGCCCTATCACTTACACTTACATACTTGTCTGACTCCCTTGTCATATAAACTTTAATTGATGGATATTGATTCAGTATTTCTCTTGTTTTTAAAGCTATATCGAGGGTTGCATCAGCTTCACGATATCCTGTAGCCATACTTCCTGGCTCACTTCCTCCATGTCCTGGATCTAAAACAATTTTTTTAATGTCCCCCGAAGGCTGATCAGGTTTTGGATCAGGTTTTGGATCAGGTTTTTCATCCTCAACTGTAATTATCTTAAGCTTCCATATATCAAAAAATCTTGCAAAAGGATCTGCTTGAAGTTTTGAAAGGTGCACTGTGTTTGAGGATATTCCCCAAAGATCAAGAACATAAGTTCCTGGCTTGTCCGGTGTCCATTCAGGATTCTCTCTGTAGGTATCCTTGTCCATAATCCATTTTCCTTCATTTGCATCAAATATATGAAGTCTAAAGGTATATGGGCCTTTTCTTCCTCTTAAATTATCTACTCCATTAACTACAACTTTTTCCCCAACTTTATATGTATCCTTTTCAGGAATCATATCTCCATCTGCTCTTACTCTATCTGCTTCTGTTTCTTTTACACAGTTTAACTCTGCAACATAGTAGCTGTCATAATCACCATTTTTGTTGCTGTTTATTCCCTTTGCTCCTGACCTTTTTACCCATACAGAGAGCTTGTACTTCCCTGATTCAAAAGGAGTATCATAGCTAAACTTATAAGGTATACTTGAATCTACTGCATTTGTCCAAGGCATTATTTGTTTCCACTCATTTTTCGATTCTGTATATAAAAAAGCCCTATACTGCACTTTATCGTAACCTTTTGAAGTAAATAAAAAAGATTCCTTATCTCCTTCAATTAAAGGTGAATGATCTATTCCTACAAAATTAATTTTTGGTATATTCTCTGCAGCATAAGTTTGTACACTGAATACAAGAAAAATGGATGCTAAAGCAATAAATATTTTTTTTAGTGTATTTCCCATTTTATCATATCTCCTCCCCTTTACATTAATATAACCGGTGAAAAAACTATTTGTTCAGATAAGAATACATCATGACTTGACAATAATGTTAGCCTTTATCCATAATTGGGGACAAATATCAACCATTTATGTGACATTTATTTAATATATATTATAAACCAACACAAATATACAAACAAGTACTATGCCTGCAATTTATTATTTAAAATCATTAATGAACAAACTACATTTGTTTCATCACTTACTTCCCTTGTTAATTAAGGATGATAAGTAGCCTGCTCCAAATCCGTTGTCAATATTTACTACTGCTATACCTGCGGCACAAGAATTAAGCATGGTTAAAAGAGCAGAAAGGCCTCCAAAGTTTGCGCCATAACCAATACTGGTTGGAACAGCAATTACAGGGACATCAACCAAACCTGCAACAACAGATGGAAGTGCTCCTTCCATTCCAGCTATAGCTATAACAACTTTAGCTTCTCTAATAATATCAATTTTACTTAAAAGCCTATGTATTCCTGCTACGCCCACATCATAAATCCTTTCTACGTTATTTCCAAAAACTTCGCAAGTTGTTGCTGCTTCCTCTGCAACAGGAATATCAGCAGTGCCGCCTGTAATAACTGCTATCTTCCCTATCTTTTTTGTTTCCTTTGGGTTTACAATACATATTCTTCCTATTTTATTATAAACAACTTTATCTGTAACCTCACAAATTGCTTTATAAGCTTCTTCATTTACTCTCGTAACCAATATGTTAGAATCCCTATCAAGCATATCTTTAACAATGCCCTTTAGATGTTCAATGTCTTTTCCCTCAGCATATATAACTTCTGGATATCCTACCCTGACTCCTCTATGGTAATCAATCTTTGCATAATTTAAATCCCTGTAGGGCATGTCTTCTATAACTTTCAAAGCCTCTTCCTCAGAGGTGGTGCCATTTTTTACATTGCTTAAAAGTTCTTTTATTTCCTCTCTATTCATTATTTTAGATTCTCCTTCCAAGGCATAATAATATTAATAGGGAAAGCACTATGCTTTCCCTATAGGTTTATTTTAAAAAGCCCTCTAAAATGGTTTCTTCTGCTTCTTTTTCTGTAAGTCCAAGGGACATAAGTTTTATAATTTGTTCTGATGCAATTTTCCCAATTGCAGCTTCATGAATTAACTGTGCATCTGAATTGAAAGCAGAAATCTCTGGTATAGATACTACTTTTGCATTGTCCATTATAATTGCATCACATTGAGTATGCCCTTTACATTTATTATTCCCTACCATATTAAAATGATATTTTTGACTTGAGTTACCTTGGGCAACAGATCTCGAAATAATTTGGGCAGAAGAATTTTCCCCCTCCATATCTACTGTAATATTAGATTCAGCCTCTTGATTCAAATAAGTAAGAAGTTTTTCAGTTACAATAACTCTTGCATTCTTATGAAGCGTTACTTCTGTATCCCTTATAGTATTATCTACTCCTTTAATTTGAACCATTTCAAGCTCAACAAATCCACCATCTTCAACTTCGAATGTAGTTTTAGGATTTAATACTTTCCCCCCTGTGCCCTCACCTTCACCATAGTGTTTTTCAATATATTTAACATGGGAGTTTTTCCCTACGTGGAAGTCGTGTATACCATCATGCTGAGTCTTAGCACATCCGCTGTTATGGATGCCGCAGCCTGCAACTATTACCACATCACAATTTTCACCAACAAAAAATGAATTATATACAACATCCGTGAGGCCCGTAGCTGATAGTATTACAGGAACATGTACGCTTTCATTTTTTGTATTTGATTTGATTATAACATCAATTCCCGGTTTATCAGTTTTTGTTACTATATCAATGTTTTTTGTTGTTTTTCTGCTTTCTCCCTTACCATTTTTTCTTATATTATAAGCTCCCTGAGGAACATCATGAATATCTGCTACTGTTTCAAGTATTTTTTTATCTATCGCATTTAACATTCTTACCTGCCCCTTTCTCACAAGATGCGCTGCATTTACAAGCATCATCTGCTCTTGAAATCTCACTTAATACCTTATCCTTATCTGTAATTTCTTTTACCTCACCACTTTGCATTAATATAACTTTATCTGCAAGATTTAATATTCTTTCCTGATGAGAAATAATAACTAATGTAGTATCTTTTTTCTCATGCATTGCCTTAAACGTTTCTGCAAGTCTTTGAAAACTCCAAAGGTCAATACCTGCTTCAGGCTCATCAAAAATTGCAAGCTTTAATTCTCTTGCAATTACACTTGCAATTTCTATTCTCTTTAATTCCCCTCCAGATAAGCTTTTATCAACTTCCCTGTTCATATAGTCCTGAGCACAAAGTCCTACGTCCATTAGAACCTCACAGGTTTCTGAAAGGTTTTTTTCTTTTTTAGATGCAATTTTTATCAAATCTTTTACCTTTATTCCCTTAAATGTTGGCGGCTGCTGAAATGCATACCCAATATCGAGTTTTGCTCTTTCAGTTATGCTGTAATTTGTAATGTCTTCGCCATTAAAAATAATATTTCCACTGGTTGGCTTATAAATACCCATTATTATTTTTGCAAGCGATGATTTACCTGAACCATTTGGTCCAGTAATGACATATATCTTATTTTCATCTAAATTCAAGTTTATATTTTTTAGTATTGAAACATTGCCGCCTTCTGTTTCTACATCAAAGTTGATGTTTTTTAGTTCAAGCATAATATATCTCTCCTTACATGTTAACTTATTTCTTAAAAAATTATATCACATAGTTTGGAACTTTAAAATAACATAGGCGAAATAGCTTTAATTCGCAATTTAGATTTAATCCGCCGCTGCGATAAGAAGCAAAGGAGCTCTAAGGTGAAAAACGGCAGACAAGCCAAGTGATTTCGTTAAACTCGCTACCCTCTACAAACGAAATGCACTAAGCTTCTCTGCCATTTTCCCCCTAAGAGCTTCTACTTGATCACTCTATGTTCATTCCATATATTTTTCTTATCTCCGCTGTAATTTGTTCATTAATGATTTAAAATTACGAATTAAGGTAAAATAGAAGAACACTTATCTGTCCCAAAAAATTTTAGTGCGACAGCCCTTTTATTAAAACTCTGCTGAGCCTGGAGTCCTTGGAAAAGGAATAACGTCCCTTATGTTTTCTACACCAGTCATATACATAATTATTCTTTCAAATCCAAGACCATACCCTGAATGTTTTGTTTCCCCGTATTTTCTAAGCTCTAAATACCACCAGTAGTCTTCCTTCTTTAATCCCAGTTCCTCCATTCTCTTTTCAAGGCACTCAAGTCTTTCCTCCCTTTGGCTTCCTCCAATAATTTCTCCAACACCTGGGACAAGTAAATCCATAGCTGCCACAGTTTTATTATCTTCATTCATCCTCATGTAAAATGCTTTTATTTCTTTTGGATAGTTTGTAACAAAAACTGGTTTTTTAAATATTTTTTCAGTAAGAAACCTTTCATGCTCTGTTTGAAGATCTATTCCCCATTTAACAGGATATTGGAATTTTTCACCTGATTTTAATAGTAAGTCTATTGCTTCTGTATAAGTTATTCTAACAAATTCATTATTTACTACATTATTTAATCTATCAAATAATCCCTTATCAACAAAATTATTGAAAAACTCCATCTCTTCAGGTGCATTTTCCATAACATAATTAATAATATACTTAACCATTTCTTCAGCAACATCCATATTATCTGTTAGATCTGCAAAAGCCATTTCTGGTTCTATCATCCAAAATTCTGCTGCATGCCTTGCTGTATTTGAATCTTCTGCTCTAAATGTTGGCCCAAAGGTATAAACATTCCTAAAAGCCAATGCATAACATTCCGCTGACAGCTGACCGCTTACCGTAAGGTTTGTAGGTTTTCCAAAGAAATCTTTTGAAAAGTCCACATTTCCATCTTCAGTTCTTGGAATATTATTAAGATCAAGCGTAGTAATTCTAAACATTTCCCCTGCACCTTCACAATCACTTCCAGTTATTATAGGAGTGTTTACATAAACGAATCCCTTTTCTTGAAAGAACTTGTGAACAGCATAAGCAGCTAGAGAGCGGACTCTGAAAACTGCTGAAAACAAATTACTTCTTGGTCTTAAATGTGCTATAGTTCTCAAATATTCAGGTGTATGACGTTTCTTTTGTAATGGATAATCAGAACTTGATTTTCCCAAAACACTTATTTCATTTGCATGAACTTCAAAAGGCTGTTTTGATTCGGGAGTTAAAACTACAATCCCTTTAACGCTTAGAGTTGTAGAAATAGGAAGTTTTTCAATCTCCTTAAAGTTTTTTATTTTTTCATCAAATACTATTTGAACATTTTTAAAAAAACTGCCATCATTTAATTCTATAAATCCAAAAGCTTTTGAAGATCTTATAGTTCTAACCCATCCTGAAATAAGAATTTCTTTACCTTCATAATTTTGTGAATCCCTATACAAAGATTTAACAAGAGTTGTTTCCATTTCCTTTCCCTCCAATTAAGATTATATTTTATCCGATGGCTACCATCCGTAATATCCTAAACGGCTGCTACGCCCCTGGATAAGTAATTCTTATCTTACAAAAATAAAAGCCCTTCATCCCAAAAGGGACGAAAGGCTTAAATCCGTGGTACCACCCAAATTATCATAAATAATATGATCAACTCTAAAAATTTAACGGTTATCCCGTTCCAGCCTACTTAAGTTTCGACTGGAAAACTCCAAGATGTTTTTCAATACAGTGTTAATACCAAACTTTCACCGCCTTCGGTTCGCTTTAATCACTTTCTGTATTTACTCTTCTCTTCACTGCTTTTACCCGATTGGGTGCCAGCCTCTTGACATTTGACATTTGCCACATGCCACGTGCCTGGCACTAAAGTTCTCTCTTTTTTAAAATTATAAGTAAAATATACAGCTGTGTCAATAGATAAGTTTATATATATAGTTTAATCCACAGAACTCCTCCATAAACAATAAAACCAATACCTATACCAAATATACCCCATGCAATTATCAAAGAAATAATTTTTGAATAAGTAGGCTTTATCTTATTATGCCCTTTTAATGCAAGCATATTTAATATTATAAACCACGTTACCATGGCAACAATAATGCTGATAATATATGTATAATATGCTGTTCTTCCTCTTCCTCGCCAAACTCTAATTACAGTACCACTTAAGGTAAGCCACATAGAGTGAACCATTGGATTTGAAAATGCCATTGCAAATCCTGTGAGAAATGGTGCAGATTTTTTCTTAGGTTTATTTTCCTCTATATGTTTTTCGTGTTTGACGTTATATACAGAAGCATATCCAAATGCAGCAAGCAAAATCCCACAAATTAGCCAAACAACAGCTTCCGTTTTTTTATTTGCATTTATAAGATTAAATAGTCCAAAGTTTATAAGGAATATATCAAGAGTATCTGATGTAACTGCACCAAGGGATACAAGTAATCCATTTTTAAATCCGCTTGTCATTGTTCTTTTAACTGCTTCAAGCCCTGCTGGCCCCAATGGAATCGAAACAACGAATCCCAAAAGTAAACCAGATATTAATGCTCTTATTATCATTGCAAAATTATTCATCTTTTAACCACCGTTAATATATTTTTTGTATAAAATGTAGAAGCAAATATATTTTAAATTATATACTTTTTAATCCATAGTTGTCAAAATTAAATAATTTAAATATACCTATTGCTTTCGGTCATATATCAAATCGATTTTTTACCTTACATACCTTTGTTCAAATTCTCCAGCAAAGTTCTCATCTTTAAAATCTAAATTTACATTTTCTATGATATCCCATTCCTCTATATGCTCTAATGTTTCATTAGGCTTAACTAAACACAATGGTGATAAAGATTCCATTTCCATCATAAAATCACTTACATAGGTTTCGTAGGAAACACCAAAATCAGGATATTTTGCGCCTATTTTATGATTATATTTTTTTATAAATGCATTATTGAAATTAAAATATGCTGCCCATCCTTCCTCGTTTGATAATCCTATTTTAAATGGTTCAGCTACAGATGGATCCTGTCTTATCATAATAAAGTCATTGCCAAAATATACTCTTTTATCATTCATTTTAGAATATGGCCAAAGGGATATGACCCTATTGGGAAGTAAATTTGTTTTTCTTTTAGCTTGAGGGATTATTTGAATTCCTCCCCTTTCCATTACACTTAAAGACCAAGCTGCGAATTCTATATTCCATAAGTTTTTGTTAGTAAGCCTATGCTTTACTATTACCTTATTGCTGTTTGTTAAATTCAATTCTATTGATTTCTCTATTTTAGTGCTCTCTTCAATTTCCTGATATAATATAATACCATTTTTTAATTCTTTAAATTTAACAGAAAATTTATCTGTGTAATAAGTTCTTTTTTCATCTTCAGGACTATGCCATAATCTATGACCACCTAATATCTTCCATGAGCTGTCATTGCAATCGTACATATTTTTTTCACAAAACATATTAGGTCCGTTCTTTAATCCATATCTTATAACTCTTGGCCCAACATCTATAGTAGCAACAAGTTCAATACTGCCATTTGCCAAATAAATGCAGTTCCCATATTTTCCATATGTAATCTTTTTTATTTCAATATCTGCCATAGGATCTCCCCCCTTAAATGAGATATTTTACAACATAATTTATTATACCATAATATAAAAAAAATATAAAAAAAAGTCCTGCATGT
>DHEX01000101.1:0-14886 GCA_002400085.1 Clostridiaceae bacterium UBA4839
ATACCTAAATTTGAGAAAATGAAGAGGATGCAGGCTAGAAAATCATGGATTATATCTCAAGAAACCATTCAAAATATTTGCTGATGTGTCATTTAATATTTGTTTGTAAATATAGGAAGAAGCTATTGGTAAGATTTGAGAAAGAAATTAAGCAAATATTTCTAGACATAGCTGAAGAAAATAACTTTGGTATTATTGAAATGGAAACGATAATTATTTGAGTAGAGAATTTTGGAAAGAAAAAACGTTTTGGGGTGATGGATATTTTGCTTGTAGTATAGAAAATGTGAGCAAAGAAGCTATAGAAAAGCACATTCAAGAGCAGGGATAAGCCTTCATCCACTACCCTAAAGGGATAGTGATTTTCGGCTAAGACTTTATAAATTTCAGCTGAAGAACCAACTCAAGGGCGTAGCATCCGTTTGGATATTACGGATGCTACGCCCTTGAATAAGTATTTTGTAATTGAAAAATATTTATATTTCATTTATACTTTAATTAATTGATCATCAAACAATTTAAATACAATATCTTATAAAGAGGTTTATTATGAAAATTCTTGTAGATGCAGATGCATGTCCAGTAAAAGATATAATAATAAAGATAGCAAAACAATATAATATAGAAGTCATTATGTTTATTGATACGAGTCATATTCTCTATGATGATTACTGTAAAATTATAACTGTTGATAAGGGAAAGGATTCTGCTGATATTTATCTTATAAATAAAGTTGAAAAAAATGATATTGTTGTAACACAAGATTATGGACTAGCTTCTTTAGTCTTATCTAAAAAGGCTTATGTTATAAATCAAAATGGACTTATATACACAAATGATAATATAGACTCACTGCTTTTAAGCAGACATCTGTCACAAAAATTAAGACAAGCTGGTATCAAAACAAAAAATGCAAAAAAAAGAAACACTAATGATAATGCTGCCTTCGAAAAAAAATTCACTTATCTATGCAACATTGCTTTAAAACAAAACTGCTAAATTTTCATTTAGCAGTTTCCATTCTTAACTCTTTCGATGTTTTACATACAATTATTTAAGTTACATATATTTTCATAAAGTGCATTTTATTTGACCAAGGCTTTATATAAGTTACATTTCTTCCATTGTAGGTATGCTGCGATACAAGAGGAAATCTATAACCATTTTGATAAGCGAATGCTGTTATAATTACGGTATGATAAATATTTCCATCCTTCTCATACTGTATTACATCACCCATATCTAAAAGAGATATGTCGCTTACTTCAATGGCTTTAATTCCTACAAGTTTAAGTTCCCCTCTTGATTTTAATGTCCAATATAGAGAATGTGCAACTGACCAGGATACAGACCATGTATCATTATCAGTTTGTTTGGTTCCATTGTTGTTATACCACCAAGGCCAAGCATCATATGCCATAGGTGCACCGCCTGCAAGCAGGCACTGTGAAATAAAATTAGTACAGTCACCCCCGCCATCCCCATATTCATAAAAAAATCTGAAATCCGGATTTGGGGTTATTGCATATTTCAATGCGTATTCAACAGCTTTGTCCCTTAAATAAATGTTTCTCATTAAAATATATATTCCTCCAAAAACGGGCTATTGTTATATAATATGAAGCCTAAAGTTTTTTGAGCTCATAATTCACCATTTAAATTGAAAAGCCTGCATTTTTAACATTTATAATTAAATATAAATTTCTTTTCAAGCTTTAAAGGCTGATATGACATCTTTGCATTTCTTAGCCCCTCAACACCAAGATCCTGCTCTCTATTAATAATTTTAACATCCTTAAAACATCTATCCACAAATGTTTTATTAATAAAAGAATAAATCCCTCTGTAATTTACATCTCCTTTTTCAATATGAATTACAGCAAGATCATCATTAAGCTTTTCCCCAATAGTAAATCCAGCAATTGTATCATCTACATAAACTGCAATTCCCTGCAAATTAAGATAATTAAAATTTCTTACAATTTCTTTTATCCCAGAAAGTTCATAATATAAAAGGTGCTTATCTTTGTTTTTATTTTCTTCATACCATTTTTCAGCTGCTTCTATAACGTCAAAGGAAACCTTTCCTTCATCTATGTTTTTTACTTCATAATCATATTCATTAATAAAAGAATTATAATGATTTTTCTTATTGTGAAAATTTTTCCCTGAAAGCTTAATAAGCTTTTCAGATTCATAAAGGTAATCGAAATTATCCCTGTCCTCCTTCACACATAAACATTCAGGATTTTCATAAATATTTTTAATTTTTTTTATAAACTTTTCATCCACATCTTCAAACAGATAGTCCATTCCATTTTCTTTTTTATATTCAATTAACTTATCCACTATCTCCTTAAAATTTTCTTCACTGTATCCTAAAGGCTGCATAAAAGAATATTTACCTTGAAAATCTCTTTTCTTTATAATAAGTGCATCTTTATAAACTGTATACTCAATATCACAGGCATCTTTCCATATTAATAGTGTAACAAATGAGTACTCACAATTCATAAAATTATATGGGTAAATATATTTATAGAATAAATCTCTATCCTTTAGCTCAATTTTTTTAAAATCCATAATACCAGACCCCTTTTGTAATTAATATAATATATTATTATTTTTAATTGTACAATAAAACATATATAAATAAAAGTGGGCTCACCTTACCTAAAGCAAAGCAGAAAGGCAAAGCTACATTCTTTTATAAGGGGAAGGCACAGAACCATTATTCTATCATGCTATTATATATATCATTTTTAACATTGGACCAATTTTTATTAGCTGTATATATCGTTGCCTTAAAAACATTAAATTCAGCTTTATATTTGTCTACAAGTTCTTGCTGTTTTTCTAAAGGTAAAAGTGGAATCTCCATTTCTCCTATATCAGATGGATTTATATTCATAACAGAAGTGCCACCCTGAAAACTTTTTATTAACGTAGTTCCTAAGGGGCTTTCTAAAAATATCTTTAAATAGTCACTTAAAATATCACTTTTAGGCCTAATAACAATAATATTTGATGAAGCAATTACTGTCTTATCCCATCCATTAAACAATGCTACTTTTGTAACTGTCCCTCTGCAGGTAATAACCACATCACCTTTTAAAAGTTCATATCTTTTTATCTTTCGATCATTTTCATCAATAGTATCCATGCCATCAAAAACAATTTCCCCATTTTCTATGTTTGATATATTAAGCACGTATATTTCTCCCTCAGCAGCATCATTTTTAGTTAACATTTTACCTCTAAAAATATCTGCAATATCTGCTAATTTTACCTTATCTATACTTGATTCTTTATACTTTTGAATTAAGCCACATTCTTCTGTAAGAATCAATTCTATTCTCCATTCATCAAACTTTCTGAATTCACTCATATCCATACTTTTGCTGTAACCCTTTTCAATATGATCATCTTTAAGCTCTAAATTTCCTAAAAGTAAACTCTCTTTCTTAACATTTGAAATACATAAAAGATAAGTTCTACTTGATGTATATGGCTTAAATGCCCCATCAGGAATTGTATAAATTGAATCCAAATTATAATTATCCATTATATAATTTCTTAAATCACTGAATTCCTTTCCTGCAAAGGTAACTCTTGCAGGAACAATTATATATAGAAGACCATTTTCGCTAATTTGATTAAGAAAATTTTCTATAGCAATACCTGCAATTTCTTTTGTTATAAAATCACAATTTAAATTATTTTTATAAAGCTTTGTTGCAAAAGCTGGCAGAGAAAAAATCAAATCGTATTTTTCCTCTAAATTTAATCTTCTAAGTATTGATTGGTTAATAACTTCAACATTTTTAAATTTATCAAATACAAAGCTTAAAACATCATACATCAATTTCTGCTCAGTAAGAAGTGTAAACTTTTTATTTGGAAAATTTTTTATAATTCCTTCTAATCCTACAAGGGTTTTTTCTGCATCCCCTATTAAAATATTATTGGGATCCTTATCTTCAATAATTTTATTCATAGACTCTATCAAATAATCAGGTACTATAACCATTTTAGTCCTGTCACTTTTATAAGTTTCAATTGTAAATTCTATAATATCAAAATTCCAGCCAATTTTAAATAATTTTATAAAAGTATCCTTATCTCCTGGGAAATATCCTAATTCCTTTTCAACTTTATTTTTCATAGTACTATATATTTCTTCTTCGTCATTTATATCGCCTTCAATATAACTAGCTGTCTTTTTAACTCTTAATGCCTCCCTCATAATATTATTCTTATTAGTTATTCCAATCTCATAAAGGCTCTTCCAAAATAAACTAATATTGTCATTCATTTAATAACCTCCTCATAAATCATCCTATATTAAATTATAATACATTTATTTTGGTATTTCAATACCGAAATAAATGTATTATAATTTATAACTATTATTAATTAAATTATCAAGTTATCAAAATTACATTTATCTTCATTTAATAATTAATATTCTCAAAATAATAGACCTCTTTAATATCATAGAGGTCTATTAGCAATATAAATAAGCTAAATTTAAATTGTCTATTCTTTTTTATTTGTTTGTAGTTTTAAAAGAAGGTACCATAATTGAGTTCCCAACATATTTCCATAATTCATAAATTAAAATCGCATTAACTGGGATAGTTACTATCTCTTTTATTATTCTCTGAGGTAACAATGCTATAAACCCCTTGCCTGTTATTATGCTAATCCAATAAGTATTTAATCCCAAATATAATACAAGAGTTGAAGTTATAACGCATAAAGTTATCCTTTTAAGGCTTTTAGGCTTATTATGTAAAAATAAGCCATAAAGGGCTCCGTTCAAAAAACCTGTTATTGTAAATCCGAAAAAGAATGCTCCCTTAGGGAAAAGCATCGCACCTATAAAATCAGACAATGCTCCTGTAATACCTCCAATAAGGGGACCAAACATTATTGATGAGAACACTATTGGTATTGTACCAAATCCTATCGTGAAGATAGGTGTTGAAATTGAGAAGAAACTAGTTAGAATCACGCTTAGAGCTGTAAAAAGCCCTACATAGACAAGTGTTTTTGTCTTTTCTGTCTTTTCCATTAATTATCATCCTCTCTATTTATATTGTCACATATAGAGGATTGCTCTTTTTGTGACAGCGGAATGCAAAAAATGAACCGCAAATCATATAATGATTTTTCGTGCAAAGGCAACTTCCCGTCCTCTACCACTTGACGCTCATTTTTCTACTCTGCCACAATTATTATAACATAAAATCGCACATTTTTGATAAATATTTGAGTATTTGAGGGACAGTTAATGACTTTTTTAAATCTATGGCAAGTCGCCCCACATTTTTATTTTATCTGATGGCTATCATTAGTATGTCAGCAACTACTCCCCATGGGGAGTAGTTGCATTTAGCCTAGCTGAAACCCCACTTTTTATCTAAAATACTCAAATATAAAAATCCGGCATAGCCGTAATTCACGACTATGCCGGATTTTTAGAGATTATATCTAATTTGACTGCCTCAAATAGCAGCTTCCTATTTCATTTTAAATGAGCTCTTTAATGATACTATCCTATTGAAAACGAGCTTATCATTTGTTGTGTACTTTATATCAACATTAAAATATCCAACCCTCATGAACTGGAATTTATCCTGAGGCTTTGCATCCTTTAATGCTGGTTCAACAAAACCATTGACTATTTTCATAGAATTTGGATTAATTCTATCCATAAAAGATTTTTCTTCACCATCATTTTCATCAAGAATAAGCGGTTCATAGAGCCTCATCTCAGCAGGTACAGCATGTTTTGCACTTACCCAATGGATAGTTCCCTTTACTTTTCTTCCTGTAAACCCTGTTCCACTCTTTGTTTCAGGATCATAAGTGCATCTTATTTCAATTACTTTCCCATTTTCATCCTTTATAACTTCATTACACTTAATAAAATATGCTTCCATAAGTCTTACTTCATTTCCGGGAAATAGCCTGAAATACTTTTTGGGCGGGTTCTCCATAAAATCTTCTTCTTCAATGTACAGTTCTCTTGAAAATGGTACAAGGCGTTTCCCCATTTCAGGTATATTCGGGTTGTAATTAACTTCGAGCATTTCAACTTTATCCTCAGGATAATTTGTAATAACAATTTTAATGGGTCTTATAACTCCCATAACCCTTGGGCATTTTGCGCTCAAATCATCTCTAACGAAATGCTCAAGCATCTGTGAATCTACAGTACTGGTTGCTTTTGCAACACCTATCTCTCTGCAAAAATTTCTTATGGATTCAGGAGTGTATCCTCTTCTCCTAAGCCCTGCAATAGTAGGCATCCTTGGATCATCCCAACCATCAACTACTCCCTCATCAACAAGCTGCTTTAAGAACCTTTTACTCATAATTGTATTTGTAAGGTTAAGTCTTGCGAACTCTATCTGCTGTGGAATATGCTCCATTTCACATTCCCTTACAACCCAATCATAAAGAGGTCTATGATCTTCAAATTCAAGGGTGCATATAGAATGTGTAATCCCCTCTATAGCATCTTCAATTGGATGTGCAAAGTCATACATAGGATAAACACACCATTTGTTCCCTGTTCTTTGGTGCTTAGTATGAGATATTCTATATATTACAGGATCCCTCATATTAATATTAGGCGATGACATATCTATTTTAGCTCTTAAAACTTTTTCTCCATCACCAAATTCACCTTTTCTCATTCTTTCAAAAAGATCTAAATTTTCCTCAATAGATCTGTTCCTATAAGGGCTTTCTTTCCCCGGCACTGTCAGCGTACCTCTATATTCTTTGATTTCATCAGCAGAAAGATCGCATACAAATGCTTTTCCCTTTTTAATAAGGAGAACTGCACGGTTATACATTTCTTCAAAATAATCAGAAGCAAAATGAAGTCCGTCCCATTCATATCCAAGCCATCTGATATCTTCCTTTATGGATTCAACGTATTCAGTATCCTCCTTTGTTGGATTTGTATCATCAAAACGAAGGTTAGTTTTCCCATTGAATTCATCAGCCAGCTCAAAGTTTAAAACTATTGATTTTGCATGACCTATATGAAGGCATCCATTTGGCTCTGGGGGAAAACGAGTAATTATTTCTTTATGCTTACCAGATTTTAAATCCTCTATAACAATATTTCTTATAAAATTCGATGTACTAGATGTGCTGCTTTCCATCTTCATTTAAATTTCTCCTCTTTTCATCAATTATTTATATATCCAAACATATTTACAATAGTATATAATAAAAATTCATTTTTTTCTACATCTACCATTTAAAAGTTGAGACGATTAATGAAAATCTATATTAAAACTAAATTAAATAATAATTTATACTTTTATCGTTAAATCAGTTAAAATACTTACATATGTTAATATAATATAGTAATATAGTTATATTAACATATATAACCTTTAATTTACTTAATTTTACTAAGATTGAGGGGGAGCTGTTTATGAATAAGAAACTTTACCTATCTGATACTGATAAAAAACTTGCAGGTGTATGTGGCGGCATTGCTGAATTCTTTGAAATCGATTCAACAATAATAAGATTATTATGGATAGCTTTTTCATTAGTATATGGCTCAGGTATAATCGCATATATTATATTTGCATTAGTTATGCCCCATAAACCAAATTATTAGATATACCATACACCCTCATATTTGACACTTATTCAAAACAAAGATTCTTGGAATCTTCTTTAATAGGAAGCTCCAGGAATTTTATTTTATATTAAAAATTGTATACTTTTTTTATTCTTTTGCGGCTTTTAAATTTTTTTCATAAATGCTATAGCCTCAGAAATCCAAATATTATTAGCATTTGTGCTGCAACATAGGTAAGCATTACTAAAATACCTGAGTATTTATTTTTATGGACAAACATGCTGTATCCAAGAGTTGAATCGGATACAATAAATGCTATTGTACCTAAATATGATAAGAGCAGCTCATGCTTTCCGGATACAAATACAAATAAGCATGTAATACTTGTAAACAATATAACAAAGATATATGTAATGATTGCTGGCTTTAAATTCCCTATATTTTTACCTATTTTGCATATAATCTTATATGCACATATACCGTAAATAACATATGGTAATATTAACAAAGCAAACCATGGTGATACCTGTGGATTTTCACCTAAAGCTTTTATATATGCTATTGCATAAAAAATGTGGCCCATTAAAAATGAAATAACTCCCATAGCAAAGCAATATTTCTTTTCATCAGGTAATAAAAAAACATCTCCCAAAAAGCCTGATACTAATGCAGCAATAACATAATTATTTGGATTTTCAGCACAGGTTATGTAAAAAACAAGTAAAAGAGGCATAAGCAAAGATTTTGTTAAATATCTTTTATGTTTGTAGCCTTTCCAAACATTAATAAGATCCCAAACAAAATCGGCAAGAAATATTAAAAGCACTAATTTATCCATACCCTTCCCCCCTAAATTTTAAAACTATACTGCCTATTTTCACTTTACCATAATATTTCCATCATTTCCTTACTATTTTATGCTTTTGAGGCACCAAGGTTATATCTGTAATCACTGTACCGCTTTTTTGGGATAGAGCCATTTCTACAGCCTCGGCTACAGTTTCAGGACTTATATAAAAACCTTCTTCATCAGCTTCTTTAAAATTAGCATTATCATAAAAAGAAGTTTTGGTCATATCGGGATGAATTGTTATAACCTTTACCCCGTACTTTCTTGTTTCTTCAAAAAGGCTTTCAGAAAAATGAGAAATACCTGCTTTAGTAGCACTATAAGCACATCCATAGGTACTTATTTTTTTTGCTGTAATAGAGGATATATTTATAATAAATCCCTGGGACTTTTTTATATCCCTAAGAAGAATATTTGTAAGTATAAGAGGCGCTTCTAAGTTTGTAGCTACCATTGAATGTATTTTTGCTGGATTTAATTCCTCATGAGGGCCAAAAAATCCTACACCAGCATTGTTAACTAATATATATATTTCTTCTTTGTTGATTTTTTTTACCTTTTCAACTAATTCATTTGTTTTGGTTATATCACAATTTACCTTTATAAAATTTTCATTGTCATATTGAGTTTTTGAAAAGTCTCTTGCAAATCCGTAAACCTTAAAACCCATGTTTACTAACTTTTCACATATTTTAAGTCCTATACCTGATGATGCCCCTGTAACTATTGCTGACTTCATTCAATCACCCCTCCAGTGTAAATATTTTTTCTTTTTCTATGTACTTGCTAACCTTATCATAAACAAAATTTATCATATCCTCCGAATGTTTTTTTCTATAGCTTAAAACTCCATTGCTGCATTCAAATGGATATGCGAGAAGAAGGGAGGAAGGATATTCCTTTTGCATTTTTTTAAAATAATCCTTGGATATTCTAAATACTCCTATACTTACATCAGAAATATTTTCCTTTGGTATAGATTCAAATACATAATCTATAAATTTTCCATATATCCTTTCAAAGGAATCAATATATAAAAGAGGATCAAAACAAAGCCTGATTTTCCATCCCTTTGAAATAGCCTCCTTAATACTCTCTATTCTGCATTTAAGAGAAGGAGTATTTTTTTCAAAACGAGTTATAACTTCCTCTGGAGATAATGTCCAAGCAATATATACATTATTTAGGGGGGTAAAGCTTCCTAAAGCTTTAAAGTTTGCACTCTTTGTTCTTATTTCTATTTTTAAGTTTGGATTATTTTTAGCAAGTTCAATCCACATAGCTGTAAAACCTGTAATATTTTCAAGAGCTAAAAGATCACTATCATAAGATATACAAATGTAAAGAGGATGCTTTTTTAAAATATCTTCTACATTTTTTAATGTATCCTCAATATTTACAAAAATAACTATATTAGATGAAGGATACACTCCCCTAAGATAGCAATACTCGCAATCATAAATGCAGTTCATAATTGAAGAACTGTAGTAAAAATTAGAATTGCCAAAGTCATGGCATACTTCTGCTCCCTTATATAAAAAGTTTTCTTTTTTAACAGCTAAAATAAGCTTTGGACTATTTTTTTGAGCAGAAAAGCTTTGGCAGCGCCTTGAGAATACCTCTTTATAACTATTTATTTCTATAAATGTTGAATTTTTAAAATGTGATAGAATTTTCTTCGTAATTTCATGGTTTAAAGCTTCTTTTTCCACATATATATGAGAAAAATTACAATTCCATAAGCTTGTTTTTAATTCTGCCAAAGCACATCTTCCCTTCATATTTGGATTTACAATTAATATTTAAAAAAGGACTTAAGGCTTCTATAATTTCACCTTTCCGTACTTTATAAGCTTCCGCAAGTTTTAATAGCTCCACTGCCATGGCATTAGTAAGCTTCATATTATTGCCTAACTTTAAAATTAAATCCTCTTCATCCTCTGATAATATAGGCTCTTGTCTTAAATTAATTTTCGCTATTTCATTAATATAATTGCATATAACAGCCACAGAAGGATTTATTATTTCAGATACCTTTTCCTTTGTAATACCCTTTGTATTTAAAAAGTCCATCAATATTTTTATACACATAATTTGGTGAGGCGGAAGAAAAATTGAAGCTGCTTGGAAAACTCCAGCCCCTTCCATATCAACTAAATCCCCCTGTACATTATCCTTTTCAGTTACCACATGAGAAAAGCTTTCAAGGGAAGCTTCTTTAAAAGGATGCTTAAACAGCATATCAGGATAAAAGCTTTTCTTATTATCATTGTTTATAATTTTATTACACAAAAATACTGTCCCAATTGGCAAACTTATTTTATCACTTCCACCGCATATACCTATATTTACAAATATATCTGAAAAAGATGCATTATATTTTGTAAGTATGTAAGTTAAAGCTGAAGCTGAAGATATCATTCCCGTCCCTGTAATTATAAGTTTTATATCATCTTTCTCAAAAATTTGAAATTTAGAATTGTAAGTATCTTTTTTTAAATGAAGCTCTGATATAAATGGACTAGCTTCGCAGTACATAGCAATGGATATAAAAATCATACATTTCGCCTTCCTTGTATTTACTTATTTTTAGTGTAATTTATCGGAAATAATTTGTAAAGCTCTATCAAGTGATTCTTAGACTCAGGTGGAGTTTGCTTATACAGATAAGCAAAAAAATTGCAGGTCCTTTATGAACCTGCTGCATTTGTAAAAATTAAATGCATATGAATCTGTCAATTCTTCTCATGTCAACTCCAAAGTAAACCCAGCTGCGTCCATTCCATCTCCACCCTGCTACAGAGCGCCTTCCTACAAATGTAAGCCATGCCCAAAATCCTCTTCCATTATCTAGCCATATATAAACGAATCTATTTTTGCATGGTCTAATCCCTCCTGGCTCTACAGCCTTTATTCCCATACCTCCTGTCCCGGGTTTTTTAGGAACATATGATGGTGGTGATCCAATTGATGGCCCTTGTCCTGGAATACCTGGAGGTCCTGGCTTTCCTCCCGTAGGTGGAGGAAAAGGAGGCATTTGAAAACTTTGTCTAAAAGGGCACATAAGCGGACAAATAGTACAAGGCATCCCCTCTAAATCTTCAATTTCCTCATCACTTTCGTCTCTATAGCTATCAAAATCATCAAAATACATTTAATACCTCTCCTATAAAAACTACACAATATATAAATATGCAATTTTAACTTAAGAGGTGAATATAACGCCATAAAAAAACTACCACTCTAACATATCATTTCTATTAGATATAATGGTAGCTTCTTATTTTTATTTACAGATATTTCTTTTAATCTTCTGCGCTGCTTTATAGTTAGCCTTAAAATGTATAATATCAACTAATGATATAAATTCCTTTAATAATAGGACTTGCCACTATGCAATAAGACATCTTTTAACACTGCACCCTTATTTCTCTCCTCCACAGTCTTTATCGACCATTCATTTTGAAATAGCAATACAGGATTTTTATCCTTATCCTCAACTATTTTTGTATCCATTGTTATAGAAAAAGTATCTGGATTAAATTTGTCCGCTTCAACCCAGCGAATATAACGATACGGAAGCCTTTCCATCTTAACATCAACATCATATTCATTTTTAAGACGATATTCCAATACATCAAATTGAAGAACCCCTACAACGCCGATAATTAGTTCCTCAACTCCAGTGTTTGGTATTTTAAACACCTGAATTGTACCTTCCTCAGCTAACTGCGTAATCCCTTTAATAAATTGCTTTCGTTTTAGGGAATTAACAATAGATATTCTCGAAAAATACTCAGGAGCAAACTGCGGAATACCTTCATATTGTATTTTAGACTGATCTTCACAAAGGGTATCGCCTATTCTAAAAATACCTGGATCATGGATTCCAATAATATCACCAGGATAAGCTGTATCCACTATTACACGATCCTGAGCCAAAAACTGCTGAGGCTGTGTTAACTTTACTTTTTTATTCCTCTGTACATGATTAACCACCATTCCCTTTTCAAATTTGCCAGAACAAATTCTAAGAAATGCAATTCTATCTCTATGTGAAGGATTCATGTTGGCTTGGATTTTGAAAATAAAGCCAGTGAAATTTTCTGATTCAGGATTAATCTTGCCTATATTGCTTTCATATGCTCTAGGTGGTGTAGTTAAACTTAAAAAGGATTTTAAAAAAGTTTCCACACCAAAATTTGTAAGAGCGCTTCCAAAAAACACAGGTGTTAAGTCCCCATTTAATATTTGTTCACGATCAAAATCATTTCCAGCCGTATCTAGCAATTCAATATCATTTATAAGACGTTCATGAAGTTCCTCGCCTATTAAATCAGTAAACTTTTTATCAGAAATGTCTCCCTTTATTACCTTAGCAATAGATTGTCCATGATTATTATCATCAAATAGCTCAATTTGCTTCTTTTGGCGATGATAAATTCCTTTAAAGTTCTTTCCCATACCAATTGGCCAATTCATAGGATATGAACGAATACCTAAAACTTGTTCTATTTCCTCTAATAGAGCCAGTGGATCTTTTCCCTGACGATCCATCTTGTTTATAAAAGTAAATATTGGAATTCCGCTCATCTTGCAAACGTGAAAAAGCTTTTTTGTCTGCTCTTCAACACCTTTTGCACAGTCAATAACCATGACAGCACTATCTGCCGCCATTAAAGTTCTGTAAGTATCTTCACTGAAATCCTGATGACCAGGTGTATCAAGTATATTAATGCAATAATTATCATACTCAAACTGGAGCACACTTGATGTAACAGAAATACCTCTTTGTTTTTCTATTTCCATCCAATCAGATACTGCATATTTATCAGCTCTTCTTGATTTAACAGAGCCTGCCTCACGAATGGCACCTCCGTACAATAGAAGTTTTTCCGTTAAAGTAGTCTTCCCAGCATCTGGGTGCGAGATAATTGCAAATGTTCTTCTCCTTTGAACCTCTTGACTAAAGCTAAATTTATTTTCCGACATCTTTTATCTTCCTTTTGTTAATTATTTTTCCAATCCTTATAAATAAAATTTTAACCATATAATATTATACCTTTATTGATTATTTGTCAAAATGACGAAATAATTAACAAAAATACTTAAATTCATATTAGAGTTTTTTCAAAAGCTATTCTTTCACTTTTGTCGTCTAAATAAATTATTCCGCAGTACTCAAATCCGTTTTTTTTAAGAAGTCTTTGCATTGATTTATTTTCCCTGTGTGTATCTATCTTAATGCTGTGAACGCCCTTGCTCAAACAAATTTTTTCTACATTTTTAATAATTAAAGATGCAAATCCCAATCCTTTATAATTTGAATCAACAGCTATTCTATGAATAACTGCGTATTCATTATTACTAAGCCATTTCCCGTCATAAATAAAATCATAAGTTTTTTCCCCATCAAAAGAAACTGCTGCAGTACCAATTACATTGTTATCTTTTAACAAAACATATCCATATTTATTGCTAATGTCGTTTCTTATTGTTTCAATGTTTGGATAGCCATCCTGCCACTGGTCAATCCCATGCTCCTTAAAATAAGACTGTGCCTGCTTAATAATATTCATTATACTGTTAACATCTGATTCAACTGCTTTTCGAAATTCCATTTAAATTCTCCTCTGCATTATCAAAATAATTTCTTTCTTATTTTATTTAAGTCTTTTTCCTATCTTTCATAAAAAATTGTATAAACTCTAAATCACTAAAACTTAAGGGCTTTAATACCCCCACTTTGTGCTTATATCAATTAGTATATTGAATTATGTTACAGATTACCATATCTATCACGAATTATATATAGAATTTTTTATAATGCCTAAAAATTGTTGAATGTCCCCATTTTATGCCCTGCTTCAGTTATTTTTTTAATTCATGCCATAATAAGCATACAAACAAACTATGCTTTAATATATAATGATAAAATAAGAAGTGAAAAGTACTAATAATTAAGGGGGTGCTATTATAGATGAAAGTTATTGATTTATCGGTGCCATTATATACTGGTATGGAAGTTTTTCCTGGAGATCCAGATGTGAATATTGAAGTTGTGCATACATATGAAGAAAGCACATGGCAGCTAAGGCGCCTGGTCATGGGGTCCCACACTGGAACTCATGTGGACGCATATTCACATATGCATGAGTATAAGGAAAACTTGGATGAGATTCCTATTGAAAGATTTTTTGGAAAGGCAAAAGTTGTTGGATTGGATGAAAATTGGCCAAAAGAAATAGGGCTATTTTTTATAGAAAAAGTAGGAGTAGAAAAAGCAGATAAAATAATCAACTCAAACCCTAACTTTGTAGGTGGAAATATAACAGAAGACTTAGAAAGAATTTTGCTAAGCAATAAAATTCCAACCTATACTGGCCTTGTTAATTTAGAGCTTATACCTAAAGGAAAA
>DHEX01000101.1:14924-30146 GCA_002400085.1 Clostridiaceae bacterium UBA4839
TCGGCATTTAAAATATATGGCAATTACGGAAAACTTCTTATCCGTCCCCAAGTTTTCATTGAAGAATCAAGCAATTCTTAGCTTCAGCTAGAATTTGTTTAAGAGGAATACCTATCTCCAAATGAAGCTAAGAAAAACTTACCTATGGTTATACCGTCCTTTTATTTTTAACCTATAGAATATTTAAATATTAAGGCTACTATACATCAGATTAAAGTTCATTGTAAGTATCATCCGTAATACCCCGCTTAAGCGGGGTATTACGGATGATGGCCATCGGATAAATTACATTTCCTTTAATTCTTCTGGATCTACAACAAACCTTTTTTCATTCTTTAAATCCTTAACCAAAACTTTCTGATTTTCATTATCAACATTTTCTATCCATACTGACTTTCCATTACAGCTAACATCAATTACACCTTTTGATTCAACAATTTCTACAGCTTTTTTTATATCCATTATTAATTCTCCCTTACATTTTATATTTTCCCTTTAACTTATTTTCCCCTCAAAAATTTAAAATATAAGGGACATATAACAACTATTTTCCGCAGCCGTTATTAGCCTCTTCAACATTTAAAAATAGGCATAACAAATAATCCTGCTTTTAAAAGCAAAATGGATCTTATTAAAATTTACCCCTATCTATTAAAAAAATATTATTTTTTAATAGATAGGGGTAAATACTTTCCCTCAAGCAGTGTATTCTATAATAAATTTATTTATTATATCACCAAAATATGTGGCAATACGGAAGATTACTTATCTGTCCCTATTTTTAATTACCTAAAGCATATTTTTTAATTGCATTATAAACACCATTGTTGTTGTTAGTTTCTGCAACAAATCTTGCATATTTTTTTACTTCATCAGGGGCATTTTTCATAGCATAGCTATGATATGCCACTTTAAACATAGTCAAATCATTATAATAATCTCCAAAAGCCATGGTATCTTCTTTACTAATGTTGAATTTTTCCTGGATTATCTCTATAGCCTTCCCCTTGCTTACTCCCTTATTCATAATGTCTATCCATTTGTCTCCTGATATAACAAATTCCAAATTCTTATTTAAATTGGCATTTAGATAATCTATTATTGATTGATTAACCCCATTTTTCAAATAATAAGATATTTTATAAATAGAATCTTTTACATCATTGTATGATTTAATTTTAATTGTAGGAACTTCTAATGACTTAAAAATATCTATTAATTCCTCTGATGAATCCTTTATATATGCTTCACTTTCAGACGAAAGGGATATATCTGCTCCCATTTTAGTTGCACATTTTAAATTCAGTACACTTTTAATATCATCTTCTAAAATGCGGCTTGAATATAATCTTCTTCCCATTTTATTATATCTTATAGTAGCGCCATTATGTGCGATAAACATCATGTCACCATTTACTTTTTTAAAATCATTATTGAGCTGTGAATAAGATCTACCACTAGCTGCTACAAATATTATATTCTTTTTAAATAATATATTTATTAAATTAAATACCCTTTCATCTATTTTTCCATTATCCATTACCAGTGTGCCATCTAAATCTGATGCAATAAGTTTTATCATAACTATTCCCCTTACTATAAAATTCACTCTAAAGTATATTATAATATATTTGGGACATATAACAACTGTTTTTCCTCATCTCCAAATAGCCGCTAATTTTCCTCTAATTAATGTTTTGGCTTTATAGCTTTGTATTTTGGGAACTTGTACACTTTAATTGGTAGTCATGGGACAAATAACAATCTTTTTGTGAATCGGAAAAATTGTTATCTGTCCCTTTTTTCTGCTTTTTTATGAAACTTTAAAGCTGTCTGTAATCTGTTGTAACTTTTCGGACATCTTGTTTAGCTGCTTAGCTACAGTATTCATCTCCTCCACAGATGATGACTGCTGCTGAACAGATGCAGTTATTTCCTGAGTTGAAGCTGCTGTTTTTTCTGAAATAGCTGAAATTCCTTCCATGGATTCAATTATTTCATTTTTCCCTTGATCTATATTCTTTATTGCATCATTAAGCGTGTTTAACTTTTCTTCCACAATATTCATAGACATTTTAATATCATTAAATGTACTCATAGTATCGTTTATATATTCACCCTGATTTTCAATTACTGTTACAATGGATTTTGCCTTATTAACCGTATCTTGAGTCCTGCTATTTACATTTTTTATTATATTATTTATATTATCAGCAGCCTTTTTTGATTCATCTGCTAACTTGCCAACCTCATTGGCTACTACAGAAAATCCCCTGCCTGCTTCTCCTGCTCTTGCTGCCTCAATAGCAGCATTAAGTGAAAGCATATTAGTTTCCTCAGATATATCAGTCATAGTTTTAAGTATTTGTTCGATTTCTCTTGTGTTGTTAGAAAGCTCTGAAATAGATACAGAAACATCGTTTATAACCTCAATGCTTTCAGTTGATTTAAGTTTTAAAGTTTCTACAGCCTCTGTTCCTTCATTAATTTTATTCATAGCGCTGTTTGATGCATTGTGTACTTCACTTGTACAAGATACTACCGAATCTACTTCCCTTCCGAAACCTTCAGCAGTTTCTACACCTTTTGCTGCTTGACTAGCTTGGCTTCCTGCTCCAACAGCTATTTCCTCAATAGCCTGAGAAACATTAGATGAATATGTTGACATTTCGTCGCTGCTGCCTTCCAAAACGTTGGCAACTTCTCCGGTTTCATTTACAGATTCCTTTATCTCTGCTAATAATGTCTTTAAATTTGATGCCATTTTATTAAAGCTTACACCTAATCTTCCGAATTCATCCTTTGATTTATAATTTACATTAACTGATAAATCTCCCTGTTCAATAGCCGACATAGCTGATGAAACCTGGTTTAATGGGCGTGCTATTAATTTATTTGTTATCATTATGGAAAATACTATAGTTAATACTAAGCATGCTAAACATATCAAAAATATCGTAGCCGTAGTCTTATCTGCTGCTGCCGTGAGCTCTTTCTCGGGCACTGCAGCAATGTATTTCCACCCTGTAGTATCTGATGTAGTATACACGGCAAACATTTTATCTTTATTACTTTTATATGTATAATCCCCCGTTTCACCACTAATAGCAGCTTTTACACCTTCATCATCTTTTGCATTTATGCCTATCTTACTGATGTCAGGATGAGAAATAACAATCCCATCAGCATCCACTATAAACATATAACCTTTATTGCCTATATGTGCCTTGGCCAAAGCTGATTGAATCACATCTGGCTTTACATTTATCACTATTGCACCATTATTCCCCACTCCATTAGCTTTTTTGTACAATCTTACATTGCTTAAAACAATACTGCCTTTATTTAAAGACATCCCATCCACATGGGGAGGCATCCAAAATGCTTTTCCATCTAATCTTAAAGCTTTAGTAAAAAGAGGGTTATCTTTCATAGTCTTAATTGCATCAGGAGATGGGCTATTAGGTACTCCAACGTTTATTCCATCAGGATCTACTATGTATATGTTATCAATTAATTTATTACTGTTTATAATAGGCCTAAGTTTTTTCTCAACTGAATTTAATATCTCACTTTTTTCATAGTTCTCCTTACCTTTGCCATTACTAATCATTTCCTCTAATCCTTTGTCAGAAATAACCTGCGTCGAATATTTTTCTGCGGTATCAACAATTAAATCAACATAATTCATATTTTGGTTTAATATTTCAAAAGCATTGCTTATAAATTGTTTTTTTATTTCACTTTTAGTATTATATGAGGATACCATACCAACTAACAATAAAGATATTAATATAATTCCAGTAAAAAGTGCGGTTATTTTTTTAAGCACACTTTCTTTTGCATTTAATCTTAGGCCTGATTTTTCAAAGTGAAGTTTTTCTTTTTTTGTTTTGTTATTTTTGCATTTTTTTATGTTTGAAATTTTTTCTTTCTTTTTTGGCATTTTAAATATGTTTTTGACTTTTTTAAATATTTTAAATATTTTATTTTTCATACTGCACCCCCCTAATTTTTATACTTAATTATATATTACCACATAATATGGCTTTTTAAAGTATTTTGTCATAATTTAATAGATTCTTTCATAATATATACATTTTTCAAATAAAAGCAGTTTTTATGTAATTTTTATTTGATGGATGCATAAAAACAAACAAAAAATTGAGAATTGAATCAAATTACATTTCACCCTTCAATATTGAATCGCTGCCCAGAGCTCAATTTATTAAAATAATGGACACATAAGAGCCTCAATAGTAGACTATATATAGCATGAAATGTTTTTTTATCGGCTATACGTAATATAATTAAGAGGTAAATGATATGAAGAAAAAATCTGTAATTACAATAAGTTCTTTAATTTTTCTCTTTATTTTAATATATAGCTTTATTCCCAATAAAAGAATTATTAATGATTTCATTTTTAATTTCTTTAAACCTCCAATAAAAATTCAAAATGAATATTCAAAAGCAGATAAAAATAAAAATGGCATACCCGACTCCTTAGATATAGTTTTGGGGGCAAAAGAGGAGGTTAAAAAGAAAACACCATACAAAAGTAATTATTATAAAGATGGTTATCCTCCAGAGAGCGAAGGGGTTTGCACTGATGTAATATGGAGAGCATTTAAAAATGCAGATATAAACCTAAAAGATTTAATAGATGAGGATATTAAAAATAATGCAGAACTTTACAAAAGAGTCAATGGGAAACCTGATCCCAATATCGACTTTAGACGGGTTCCAAATTTAGATGTGTTTTTAAAAAGATACTGCCTTAGTCTTACAACAGAAGTAAAATGCAGGGATAAAGAAAACCTTAGTGAGTGGCAGCCAGGTGATATTGTAGTTTTTTTAGATGGCTATGAGCACATTGGTATAATATCTGATGAAAGAGATAAAAATGGTATCCCCTATGTACTTCACAATACTTATCCACATGCCAATAAAATGAAGCTTTCTTGGTTTAGTGCACCTATTCATGGACATTACAGGTGGAAGTATTAGCTCAAATGGATGCCTTTATCCCAAAAGTAAAAATATTGCATAAAATTGCAATATATAGTATAATTATTATATATTGCAACAATTATAAACTCATTAAAAATTTATTTCATATGGTACGTTTTTAATAATATTTCTTTTCTTTATAAATAATAAGCCCATATTCATTGGGCCTAAAATATTTATTGCTCCTAATCCCTTAATCAACACCTTATTTTTCATATCACAATTCACATACTTTTAACAAATTATACAAGTATAAGCCAAAAATTTATATAATTTTCATTTACTTTTATAATTTATAATATAAAATGGTAATTGTGTTCGGATAAGGGGGGGTATTATCGATGAATGATGAACTTATGAAAAGAATTGATGAGATGCAGGATATCTTAAATAATGCTTGCATTTGTGGGGATAAAGACACAATTTTAGAAATTAGTTGCTCCCTTGATAAACTTATTGTTGAATATATTAAGGACGATATAAATTCTAAATTATCTAATATAAAAAAAAAGCCTACAAATGATTAATTTAATATGCCCCTTATGATATTCAAATAAAAAATTTGAATATCATAAGGGGCACTTTTATTCAATGGCTAGCATCCGTTATCCCCCAGTGGGGGATAACGGATGATGCGCCTCTGGATAAGTTCTTCTATTATCTAACTTCTATCTGTACACTTTTTTGTCCTAATACTTGTGATTTAACTGTTATATCAACATTACCCTTTTCATTTATGGTTTCAATCCAAAAAGCAACAGCACCACCTTTAACAGCAACTTCCTTTGGTCCTTGAAGCCTTGCAGGTCCGTTAACCTCTATTTTTATAATGTCATCAATAAAAGGTAAAAGGTTTCCGCATTGATCTAAAATTTTTACAACTATACGTGTAGCATCCTTATTCCTTGAACTAAGGATTAAATCATCAGCCTCTACATAAAGTTCAGATGGAACAGGGTTCTTAGAAAACTTTCTTTCTATTATCTGTTTGCCCTTGTAATAACCTTTTATAGCTGCATCCTTCCAAACCATTCCCCAAGAGCTTACCTCTTCTGGCGTTATAACAGAATAATCAATAATTACAGGAGGATAAGGTATTCCTTTGTATTTCTCCCTTGCTGGATATACCTTCTTCGCCAACATATCATCGCCATCATCGCCATATATGAATTCAATATAATCACAATTAGTGAATATAACAAGGGGAAGCATCCCTCCTATGCTTCTTTCACCTCGTGCCCAAAAGGTCACAGGCTGAAGCACAGGCTCTACCTCAGGAGATACTTGGGACTTATACACATAAGATGCAAATTTGTGAATTCGAAACATATCCATAACCCCATGATAGCAAATTCGGTCTCCTGAGCCGAAATCCTTATGTGTATTATAATCAAAAGCACACCATCCAATGGCTCCCGAAATACTTTCATCTAAATAAGATGCATTTTGAATTTCCAAATGGCGCAGTGCATATTCCATTTGCCTTTCTTCTTGATCAAATCTCTTAGTTGGATACATATGCCCACAAAATTCCGTTACCAGATAGGGAACCTTATGATCAAGCCCTGTAACTTCCTCCTGCTTTCTAAGAGGCTTCTTAACCCCATCATAATTAAAATCATTAAAGGTATATACATCCTCTAAAAAATGACTGTTTGTTATATATCTAACTCCCCCTGTCTGCCTTGTAGAATCAAGATTATGAGCTATTTTGTTTGTATCAAGGTAAAATGCATCATCATCCTCTGACTCATTTATGCGTACGCCCCAAAGTATAACAGATGGATGATTCCAATCTCTTTTAATCATCTCTCTTTCATTTTCTTTTGCTACTTCTTTCCACTCATCATTTCCTATATGCTGCCATCCAGGAATTTCTTCAAAAACCAAAAGTCCAAGCTCATCACATTTGTTTATAAAATGCTTGGATTGAGGATAATGAGATGTACGGACTAAGTTTAAATGCAAATCCTTTTTAAGTATTTCTGCATCCTTTTCCTGTACACGCTTTGGCATTGCATATCCTACATAAGGAAAGGACTGATGCCTGTTTAGTCCTATAAGCTTTAACTTTTTCCCATTAAGATAAAATCCTTTAGGAGTAAACTCAGCTTTTCTAAATCCAAAAACATCAGCATACTCATCAGAGCGTCCATTTATATTAATACTAACTGTAATCTCATATAAATTAGGATTATCAATATCCCATAGCTTTATATCCTTTAATCCATCTATACTGAAATTATAAAGATCTCTATTTGCTTCTACCTTTTCATTAAAGGTGCTGCTGTAAATTTCTTTTCCACACTTTTCATTTATTTTAACCTTAAATTCAGCATCTCCCGTTTGCGAATTTATATTTTTAATATAAGCATTAAGATTAATACTTTTTTCATCCTCAAGAACTTTATTTGTTTCAATCTTAACGTTATCAATAAATATATCATCATAAATGCAAAGGCTTACTTCCCTGTAAATACCGCCATAGGTTAGGTAGTCAATTTGCCCACCAAAGGGCGGAATGTCATCCCTTTCTGTAGAATCAACAACTACAGTAAGCATATTTTTATTTGAGCTGCAGTTTAATGCCTCATCAATCCTTATATCAAATGGCGTATATCCCCCCTTATGCTCTCCAACAAAACATCCATTCAAATATACATGGGCATAAGCCATTACACCCTCAAAATGAGCATATATAATTTTATCCTTATATTCCCCTGAAATACTAAATGGGTACTTGTAGCAAGATATAGTTTGATAATCCTTTTCATTAAAGTAGTTATAAGGTAATTCCACATTGGTATGAGGCAAGTTTACCTTTTCAAATCCATTTAAACTGTTTAAATTTTCAAGACCATTTTCGTATTGTGCTTTATAATACCAATCGTTGTTTATATCAATAATTTTTCTCATAAGGCCGCCTCCTATTATTGTTTTACTGAACCTGTTATGCCTTCTACAAAGTGCCTTTGAAGTGTAAAGAATATAACTATCATAGGCAGCGTAGCAATAACTATAGCTGTCATTATAACGCCGTACTCAGGAAAATATGCCGATGATAATGATGATATAAGTAACGTCATAGTTTTCTGCTTATCCGTTTGAAGTATTATAAGGGGCCACAAATATGCATTCCAACTTGTCATAAAAGAATAAATTGCACCTGCTGCATAAGTTGATTTCATCGAAGGCATGACAATTGAATAAAATATTTTAAATTCCCCTGCTCCATCTACACGGGCAGCTTGAATAATTTCCTTTGGAAAGGATTTAAAATTCTGTCTAAAGAAGAATATCAAAAATACTGAAGCAATGGAAGTTAGTATAATGGCAATGTGCTTATCGAGCATTCCAAATTTAACTGTTAATTTAAACAATGGTATCATTAGGGCTGCAAATGGAATCATCATTGATAAAAGAAAAATATTGTAAATTCTATCACGATGCTTCGAAGGATAAAATTCAAATCCATAAGCTGCCATTGATGAAATTAGCAATGAAAGCACCATTGTTATTAAAGATATTTTTAATGAATTTAAAAATATCCTGCCCAAATCATATGAATTAAAAACTGTTTTTAAATTATTAATCATCTGATCCCCAAAAGTTAGTTTCCCTTTTATAACGTCTACTGAACTATTAGTCATCCCTGTAATCATCCAATAAAATGGAAATACAGATGCTACAAAGGCAATTATTAAAAATCCATAAACTAAGATTTTCTTTAAAATTTTACTTGCTTTCATTATTATCACCTGCCACTTTAAACTCTATAACTGTAAGTATGGCTGCAATAATAACAATAACATAAGATACTGCAGCTGCATATCCAAATTTTGGTGTGTACTTAAAGCATAAGTTATATATATAAACGGATAAAGTAAGCAATGAATTACCAGGTCCTGTAGTTGTTCCTGATGGACCTCCTGTAGAAAGGTTCATAGGTTCATCAAATAACTGCAAGGTACCTATAGTAGACGTAACAGTTGTAAACACGATAGTTGGTTTAAGCATTGGTACAGTTATGTACCAAAACTGATGTGCCTTATTTGCCCCATCAATTTCTGCTGCTTCATAAAGTTCATCCGGGATATTTTGCATTGCCGATAGGAAAAAAATCATATTATAACCTGTCCATCTCCATGTTAAAGCTAACATTACAGTTACCTTTGACCAAAAAGGATCCAAAAGCCATTGAATAGGCTCTTTTATAATATGCATACTCATCAATGCTTTATTTACCATTCCATCAGCACCAGAATTAAACATCATCTTAAATAAAATTGTATAGGCAACCAATGATGTTACAGCAGGCAGGAAAATTCCTGTTCTGAAAATTCCTTTGAATTTAATCGATTTATCATTAAGAATAGTTGCCAATAGTAATGATAAAAAAAGCATTATTGGGACTTGAATTATTAAAAAAATAAATGTATTTTTAAGGGCTTTTATAAACATTGGATCCTTAAAAAGTCTGGCATAGTTGCTAAAGCCAACAAATTTTTGGACCATGCCCTTTGTTTCTGTGGTAGATAAGTAAAATGAATAAACAATGGGATACAAGAGAAATATTACTATTAATATCAATGCAAAGGATATAAAAAACCACCCATATCTGTTTTGGGTCTTTTCAAAAGAATTGCTTTTAGTAACTTCTGCCATAACATTCCACCTCTTCTTAATTTGCTTAAGTTAAACTGTAAATCACTACTATTTAAATTAGACGAATTTTATAGGTCGCTTACTCTATATATTTTATTTTTAAAGTAAGCGGCCTATGAAAATTAAATTAATAGCTTTTTCCCTTTAGAGCTTTATTTATTTTATTTGATTTTTTAGCTGATCCTCAGCTTTCTTTAATGCATCATCAACACTAAGCTTATTAGAAAAAATATCTGGCATTAAAGCAAATATTGCTGAATCTGCTTCATATGTGTATTGTCCATAGTTAATTGGAGGAATCTTTTTCATCCATTCTGAGAAATCTGAATAAACCTTTTGTCCTGAAAAGAACTCATCTGGTTGACTATAAGCACTTCCGCTTTGTGCTGGAATATATGTTCCAACTGCTCCATTGCTTACCAATATCTTTTGGTAAAAATCATTATCCTTTGCATATATACTGTTAAGGAAATCAATAGCTACATCTTTATTCTTAGAGCTGTCAAGCACATACCAACTTGATCCTCCAAGGTTTGAAGCATTAACTGAACCCTCTATATTAAGCCTTGGTATAGGGGCAACTCTCCACTTCCCAGACTGACTTGCTTCAGCCTTTATTGATCCTGTCATCCAAACGCCTGATATAACAGATGCTACATCACCGCTATTAAAAGCTTTGCACCCTTCATCCCATCCATTTGTAACTTTTGCAATGCCTGAATTATATATGGTTTTAAATACTTTAAGTGCTTCTTTTAAAACTGCATTATTTGCGAGATTTGGATTCCCATCTTTATCAAAATACCATTGTCCTGCTGATTGAAGCATTATTCTTATAAATCCGCCATCGTTAGGATCAATACCAATCATTGCTTTCCCAGTTTTTTCTTTGACCTTTTTACCAATTTCAATAAACTTATCCCAAGTTATATTATTGAGATCCTCTGGTTTGTAACCGGCTTGTTCAAGATAATCAGTTCTGTAAAAAAGCCCAGCTACACCTGAGTCAAAAGGAACGCCATAAGTTTTTCCATCTAATGTCATTAAGCTAACCTTATAATCTGCAAAATCTTTGTAATTTATTTTATTTGTTAAATCAGCAAAAGCACCAGGATAAGATTTTAAAAATTTTTGTGCATTATAATCTTCAATCAGTACTATATCAGGTAAACCTTCTTTTACACCTGATGCAAGGTTTGTATGCAATTTTTGTTCGAGATCAGCTTTAGCAAGATCAACTACTTCAATTTCAACTTTGGGGTTATCCTTTTGATATCTGGTTTTAGCTTCGTTCATTATTGCAACGTTGAAATTTGGATCCCACGCCCAAATTGTAAGCTTTCCTGATTTTTCTGCTTGAGTTTCAGTTCCTTCTTTGTCTGACTTTGATGCAGATTCATCAGCCTTTTTACCACATGATGTCGTTGAAAAAAGCATAACAGAAATAAGTAATAATGAAATAACCTTTTTCATTATTTTTTTCCCCCCTTTAAAAAATTATATTTTAATTTTTTTCTGATATAATTTCAATTTTAAATACAATCAGAAAATTCTTTCTATACTTTAACTATACAAAGTTTTAGTAAAAAAGTCAATAAAAATTTAGTAACTTCCCAATTTATTTTACTAAACTAATTTTTATTATTTAAAAATTTTCTGCTATAGCTTTTCTTAAAAGTAAGTTAGTTTAGCCGATTAGTTAACAAAAATGCTCCACTTTTAATCAATTTGTTTCAAAATTCATATGTATTATTTATAACAGTATAATAAATAATACATAATACATTAAAAACTTTATTAAATTTTACTAAATTTATGTTTTACTTATATAAAATATGAGTTATAATTATTTTAGCAATACATTGTCTTGTAAATAGGATTCTAATTCTATTTATAAAATATATAGGAAGGAACAATAATATGGCTACAATAAAAGAAATAGCAAAAAAGGCAGAAGTTTCACCTTCAACAGTTTCAAGAGTGTTAAATCATGATGCTACTTTATCTGTATCATCGGAAACTAAAGTACGCATATTTGAAGTTGCTCAGGAATTAGATTATAAGACTATTCGTGAGCGAAAAGGTATTGTAAAAGAAGATAAGCACTTGAATTTTGGTGTCATAGATTGGTATTCAGAAACAGAGCTTTTAGATGATCCCTATTATTTATATCTTGTAACAGCTGTTGAAAAGGAATGTGATTTTGCTAATATCGATTTTTATAAGATTAGCAAAGCAAATGGTAAATATAGTACTAATAAGCTTACTAATATAGATGGACTAATTGCTATTGGAAAGTTCTCAGATAATGAAATAGAAGATTTGTGTTCATATACAAATAATATTGTATTTTTGGACTCCTCTCCTCGGGAGAAAACGTTTGACTCTGTAACAATTAATGTAAGGCTTGGAATTACAGAAGCACTACAATATCTAATAAATTTAGGGCATACTAAGATAGGTTATGTAGGCGGAATTGTAACAGGGGATCATAAAGAAGTGGCAGTAGATAATAGAAAGCAGACATTTACTGATTTAATGAAGAGCTATAACTTATATAATCCTGATTATGTTTATATGGGAAACAAAATTTCCTATAATGAAGGTTACAATATTATAAATCAAGCAATTAAATCTATCGACATACCAACTGCATTTTTTATTGCAAATGACACCATGGCTACAGGCGCCCTTAAAGCTCTCCATGAAGCCAAAATCAATGTTCCAAATGATATAAGCATCATTGGTTTTAATGATCTTCCTACTTCAAAATATTTAGTACCATCTTTAACAACCATTAGAGTCCATCTGAATTTCATGGCAGCAACAGCTATAGAACTGCTTCAAGAAAGAATTTACAAGGGACGTGTTATACCAAAGAAGGTATTAATCCCCAGTGAATTAGTAATAAGAAAAAGCTGCAAAAAAAGAAAATAATTATAAGACGCAATATAAAGGGCAGTTCATTTTATATAATGAACTGTCCTTTTTTAAAAGTTAATTATATCTATGTCAAAATTTCTTCATTATAATCAAAATTTTTGTTAAGGTGTATTCCTTCCACCTTATCTAAGAATCGCTTTATGGCTTTGCTGTAATTGCTATACCATTCTCAGATGGATTGTAATTGTAATAGAAAATAATTTGACCATCCTCTGTAACACCTAAAATGCAAACTTGTGCAGCCTTAACTGAAATTATTTCTGGTTCAAGCTCAAGAGTTTTAAGATTAAGCCTGCTTATATAATAAATACTATTTGCCTCATCTTCGTAATCCAATTTACAGGTTACAAAAGCAGCATAATTTTTACCTGTATAGCACATACTTCCACCTCTTATAAAATCAGTGTTTCCTGTATTTTTAATTGGTATTTCAGTAACAGCCACGGTTTTAAAATTTAGGTAGAAAGTTTTAATTTTGCCTGTCCCCCTTTCATAACCATTTACATCAAGGATTCCACTGTCCCAATAAACCCCATAAGTTGTGCTGTCTCCTGAATCTATAACCTTTTTCATTGTACCCGATTGTATATCATATACAATTATACCATTAGTCCATTCATATCCCGACATTGTACTTACAATCTTTGTTTCATCTGCTGCAAAATGCGGATAAAGATGAACTGAAGGTATTTCCCCAGAAGGTGCATTTTCTTTAGCTGATTTTATTAGGAGCTTTACACTATGATTTTCAGAATCCATTAGTTTCAAACCTTCATCATCCGAAAAAACAAATCTCTTTAAATCACTGCTTACATCTAATCCATGGGGATTTCCTTTATATGGTATAGAAATACTTTTTTCCTTCTTGCTGTTTAAATCTTTATCCACAATTATTAGTTTATCATTTAACTTTACAACTATATTATCACCAAAAATCCTTAAACCGCAGAATTTATCACTTTTAACATTTTCAGCAGCAACAAAGGATTTTATTACCTCCATATTAGATTTATCTACATACATTAACACTATATCTTTTCCTGCATTATAACCATTGCAAAATAACAATTTCCCGTCAATTTCCCCTACCAATGTAATAGCTCCCAAATCTCCGTTATATCCTTTTATTTTTTCAAACTTTTTGCAATCACCTGTTACTTTAACAAGGTTATTATTAACCCAGTCCCTCCTTCCGCTTACAAAATATAAGCTTCCATCACTGCGTTCTTTCAAAGTATAAGTTTCTGTTCTGCCAACTCGTGTTGCCTTATAATCATCATATTCTAACAAAGTAACTTTATATGTGCCGTCAGAGTTTTTCTCTACATCTGAAAGGTGTATGCCCCAAGCATTTTTCTCATTATATTTTGTATGCCACTTACCCCGACTTGTCATAATAAATGCCTTTTTCGCATCATTATAATATGCTTTATTTATGTGAGAAACATCAATTTCATCAATGTTAAAATAACGTTTTGCGTATTCATTTGCAGTTTTAAGCGGAAATAATAAACCATTTACATCATCATTTTTTAAAAGATTCCCCTCTCCATTTTCAGCAACATATCTATTAAAACAATAACCCGCAATATTAATTGGATCTATTTCCTGTGGTGAATTAAAAAACTGTGTATTGCTCACATTTGCAATCGTATCAATAATATAGTCATCCCAAATTTCCTCAAGTATTTTAGGGTCAGTAATCTTTTCACTTGTGATCTTATGACCATTTTTTGAAATGTAATTATATATATTTGAATGCACAGATTTAGGAATAGTATAATATCTATACTCCCCATTGTCTGAAATCATTGCTAAAGCTTCATCACCATAAAATCTTATCTCATGACTTTCATCTATTTTAAACCATAAATCACTTGAAAGTTCGAGGGGAGATGATTGTTCCTTCTTCTTCCACTTATTTACTTTAAATAATTTAGTTAAATCTGTGTTTGAACTCATCTCGTATTTCCCGTCTTTTGTAAAAGCAGTAACAGCATCCTGATTTTCAAGTAAAGATAATTCTTTATTTAATAAAAGCAATTCCTGATTTTTATTTTTGGGGTTACTAAGAAGTAATAAGCCTGCACATACTAGTGCTAAAACAGCAATAATTGCAGCTATAGTCTTTGTCTTTTTAAACCTCATAATATCCTTCACTCTTTTCTTTACATTACTTTCACCAAATGCCAATAATCCGGCAGTTACATGAATCCTGTTTTGCTTTATTGCAAGAGAAAGCAGAGAATTTGCATAGCTTTGCCGCATATCATATCCTAACAATTTGAGTACCTTTTCATCACAGGAACTTTCCATATCCTTTGAGCATAATAAATATGATGCCCACACGATAGGATTAAACCAGTGCAAACTTAATGCAATAATTGACAGCATTTTAAATACAGTATCAAAGCGCTTTATATGAATTAATTCATGAGTAATAATATGCTGCAGCTCAATTTCATTATCTAAATCACAATCAATGGGAAGTATAATTTTGGGTTTTATTATTCCGCTGACAATTGGTGTATTAAAAGCTCCTGAACGGTAAACTTTAATATTTTGATTTATACCAACAATCTCTTTGCACTTTTCAATTGT
>DHEX01000109.1 GCA_002400085.1 Clostridiaceae bacterium UBA4839
GGGACATTTTAATTTAATTTCATCCAAAAGGGGATTTTTTATATGAAATTGAAATAATATACGATTCACTGCTGGACGAAGATGTAATGTCAGCCCTTGAATAAATTCAAAGTTATTGCGGAAGTCCCAATGAAATTTTTCTCTTAATTGCTCTATAATATCATCTACAATTTTACTTATCTCACCGCTATACTCAGTATATGCTTTTTCTGAGAGCAGTTTTGTGCAAAGCAACTGAACAGTGATATAGTCAATCTCTGTTTCTGGAAATTTTAAATTTGTATAGCTTTCTACTTCTTTTACAATTTCTTTAGCCACATTTTTTTCAAAAGTACACTCTATATTTGAATGAATATTTAATGATCCAATAATAAACCCTTCCTTAATTCTTTTACAAGCTATTGCAATATGTTTAGCCAAACTATCCAATGAGACATCTGAAATTTCTATTTGATAATCTTTTAGCTTTTTTATAGCAATATCTTTAATCTTATTAAACAAATCTTTATCATATGATTGGAGTTTATTATATTCTGTAAACATATTTGTACTATTATCAAGAAGTAAATTAGACAAACACATTCTTTTCATGTATTCGTCCCCTTCAATTTTTGTTCCATAGTAAGGGCGATTAATNNAATAATGTTTAATTCATATGAATCCAAAATTTGCCTAACTATTTTTAAGTCATTTCGTAATGTCGATTTGGAAACAAACATTTCATTTTCAAGGTCTTCCATCTTTATGTAACCCTTTGCCAATAAAAAACGCTTGATAATATAATTAACACGGTTATCTTGATCAGTAAAGTCATTGGAAATCTCTTTGTCCTTATCAAATGACTGGCAATAAAATTTCAGAAATTGTTCGGCATTAATGATTTCTAATTTATAACCTTTTCCACTAATTGATTGAATTTTAGCACCTATTTTTTGACTTTCACCTTGTAATACTTTTATATCATTTCTAACTGTTTTGTCGCTAACACCTAATTCTTCAGATATACGTTTAGCAGTCAGTATCCCTTTAAACTTGGTTAAAAATAATAAAATTTGTTTTTGTCGATTTGTTAGCAAAGACAATTTAATTTCCTCCCTTGTGCAGCTAAATAAATTCGGAATTTAAAATCATTAATGAACAAATTACAGCAGAGATAAGAAAAATATATGGAATGAGCATAAGTTTTTTCATAAACCATTTTACACTACCTCTTAATAAATTATAGAAGGCTCAATTGAGCAAATCAATAAAAAAAGTCTAAATTATTACAGGCTTCTAATTTAAACTTTATATTTAGTATATTATATTCCGGCACCTTGTAGGGCGCCGGAAAAAATATAAATATTAATTTTTAATGATCCTGCATTAAGCAAATTAAAATTTAATTAAAATAATGCTGTAAACAATAATGCTCCAATTAATCCGCCAATGATTGGTCCTACAACTGGAATCCATCCATATCCCCAATCTGAATCCCTCTTATCAGGAATAGGAAGTATTGCATGAGCAATTCTTGGTCCTAAGTCCCTTGCAGGGTTAATAGCATATCCTGTAGGTCCACCAAGAGAAATACCAATTACCCAAATAAGTGCTGCTACAAAGAAAGTTGCAAGTCCTGGAGCTAAATCATTGATGCCAATAAAGAGTATACCAAATACTAACATAAAAGTCCCAAGGATTTCTGTTAATAAGTTTGCTCCTACATTCCTAATAGCTGGTGCAGTACAGAAAATTCCAAGCTTTGCATCCTTATTCTCTGTAACTTTCCAATGTGGAAGATAGGCTAAATAAACAAGAAATGCTCCTAAAATTGCACCTATCATTTGTCCACCTATATATGCCGGAACATCAGCCCATGCAACGCTGCCAATAGATGCAAGTGCAATTGTTACTGCAGGGTTTAAATGTGCTCCACTTATACTGCCAACAGCCAAAGCTCCCATTAATACAGCCAGTGCCCAGCCTGTTGTAATAACTATCCACCCTGAATTTTGTCCCTTTGATTTGTTTAAAGTGACATTGGCACAAACACCATCGCCTAAAAAGATGAGTATCATTGTACCTACAACCTCTGCCCAAAATATTGACATTTTATACCCTCCCTTTTAATTTATTAATTAAAATTTGAGAATAGCTTTGTTAAGAGGATTTTATCCTCTTTTCTTTTGGGCATCATAACTGCATGTACATATGAACCACTAAAGGTTTTTTATGTGCCAGCTATTTAATCCTATTGTATTTACTTTTCTAATCTATATTTATTATTATAATTTCAATTTTATTCTTACGATTCAAAACTTTTGTAATACCTTGGATACCACCCCGTAAAAGTCATTATTAATGAACAAATTACAGCGGAGATAAGAAAAGCATGTAGATTAAAATGGTAGGGAGCGGTCTTGACCGTTCCGCCCCCCACGATTCCGTGCATCCCCCAGAGGAACGGTCAAGACCGTTCCCTACAGCTTGTCTGGCATTTTTCACCTTAGAACTTCTTTGCAAACGGTAAAGTGAATGGAATATATTTTTCTTATCTCCGCGGTGAATTAAATCTAAACTACAGATTGAAATGAGCTAAGAATAAACTTGATGCAAAAAAAAGAGCAGGAAATCCTGCTCTTAAGATTGCTATTTGTTTCTTCTCCCAGTCAAATTCAATAAATATAAAAATATATTTATAAAATCGAGATATAACTCTAAAGCTCCAAGTATTGAATACTTTGAAACAGCTTCTACATCTACGCTGTTATATACGCTATAATGTATATCCTTAATTTTTCTCATATCATAAGCTGTTATTCCGCTAAAAAGTACAACCCCAATAGCAGATATCATGATGTCTACTGATGGCAAACGCAAAAACATATTTACAATGCTCATTACAATTATACCAATTAAGGACATATAGAAAAATTGTCCTAAACCTGATATATCCCTTTTTATACTCATTCCAATAAGCCCTGATGCCATAAACATAACTGCTGCGATAAAAAATGTTATATAAATTGATGATATTTCATATGCAATAAATATAGAACTAAGCGTAAGGCCATTTAACGCTGCATAGATATAAAATCCACCTCTTGCTTCACTTAATGACATATTATCAATTCTTCTTGAAAGATAAACAACCAAGGCAATCTCAACAGCCATTATGACAAATACCATAAATGGATTGCCAAAAACTAAACTCAGCATTGCCTCACTGGAATAAGTTAAATAAGCAGCTAAAAATGTAATAAAAAGACCTATTCCCATTTGAGACATTACCTTTGATGTAAAATCCACCTTACTTCTAACATAAACATCTTCATTATACATAATAATCACTTCCTTATAATCTTTAATTTTCACCTATATGCCCACTTTATTATATTTATAAAGAGCTTAAACATTTTGAAGCTAAAACATATCCTCTTTCAAACATAAGATTTAAAAAGTCCTTTTCAAATCTTATTGTATCTCTTGGCTTTATTTTTATATCAGGCCTTAATATTATTATATCCTTTTTATTATAGAAATTATATATATAATCTGGAGGCATATAACCATCTTTAAGCCCTATAATAATCAATTTATCTACATTATATTTTTTAAAAGGTTCTAAAAAATTATTATTTAATATCCCACCATCAAGATTATATCCATCATATATGCCATTTTTTACATCTTCTTTAAAATTATCAAATAATTTTTTTGTATCATAATCTCTTATAAGTTCCTCAACGTCCCTATCGCTTTTTAATCTTGCAGGTAAAAGTGAACTATATTTAACTGCATCTATTGCTTTTTCATAGCTTGCCTTCTTAACATTTACAACTTTCTCGTTTAGTTCCTGATTATTTATATTTACATAATTTACAAAAAATTCTTTTACATTTTGGTTAACTCCTTCTAATTTCTTCATATAATCTATTAGTGAAGAATTATCAATAACCATTCCCAATTTAATATTAAAGTCATCTTCATTTGGATCTATATAAAACTTTTCAAGCTCATTATATGAACCCTTCATAACAAAATAACCATTAAAAGCTCCAATTGAAGTTCCAGTAACTATTTGTGGCTCTATATTTGCCTCATGAAATCTTTTTAATGCACCACCTTGAAAAGCTCCCTTAGCTCCGCCGCCAATAAGGCACATTCCAATAATCATCATATCACTCCAAACTCATTATAGAATAATTATAATAAAAAATTGATAAATAATAAATTAATAAATGGTTAAAATTTAATGTACATTTATATAAGATAGAAAACATTGGATTGCTGTAATTCACAATTTAGATTTAATCCACCGCTGCGATAAGAAAAATATATTCCATTCACTTTGACCTTTGCAAAGATGTTCTAAGGATTAAAATTTAATAGTATAATTCGCATTTTAGATATATAATATATTTTAAAACGTATTTAAGCAACACTTTTAACTAATAATTTAGGAGTGATATGATGTTAGCACAATGGCTGGTTAAAAAAACAGCAAATGACAGTGTGAAAAACAAAAGGCAGAAAATAGGATATCTGGGAGGTATTGTAGGCATTGTTGTAAATTCTATTCTTTTTGCATCAAAACTTGCCATTGGCATGTTTTTAAATAGTGTTTCTATCCTTGCTGATGCTTTTAACAATTTATCAGATTTAGGATCGTGCCTTGTTACTATAATTGGTTTTAAAATTGCAGATAAGCCTGCTGATAAGGATCACCCCTTTGGGCATGGGAGAGGGGAATACATTGCAGGCCTTATTGTTTCGTTTATGGTTATTTTAGTAGGCTTAGAGTTTACTAAAACATCCATTAATAGAATAACAAACCCAGTGAAAATTGAGTTCAGCTTGATTTCATTTATAATTTTAATTATTTCTATAATAGCAAAAGCTTGGCTTGGATACTTCAATAAATATTTAAGCAAGGAAATTTCCTCAGGAACTTTAAATGCGAACTCCTTTGACAGCTTTGCAGATGTTATTACAACTTCTTGTGTTGCTTCTTCACTGGTTATTTCAAAATATACAGATATACCTATAGACGGATATATTGGGCTTTTAGTTTCAATTTTTGTTCTATATGAAGGCTACAGCCTTATTAAAGAAACAATAAGCCCGCTTTTAGGGGAAGCGCCAGAGCCTGAATTAGTTAAATCTATAGTAAATGCAGTAATGTCCTATGAAAACATTATTGGTGTCCATGATTTAATAATACACAGCTATGGTACTGGAAAATATATGGCAACTATTCATGCAGAAGTTCCATCCTCTATACCGGTTATGGATGCTCATGAAATAATTGATAAAGCAGAAAGAGAAATATCTGAAAAATTTGACATAATACTTGTAATTCATATGGATCCTATAAATATTGATGATGAAGAAATCAACAAAACAAGGATTAAAATTGAAGAGATATTAAAAAGCTTTCCAGCGGTTAGAAGTATACATGACTTTAGAATTGTTGGGAAAGAGCCAAATAAAAATATACTGTTTGATATTGTAGTTTCAAGGGATGTCTCTCATGATGACCTTCCATCTCTTGTAGCTGAAATTAAAAATACAGTTCATAAAAAATATCCAAGTTATAACCTAGTAATTGAATGTGACAGGGATTATACTATATAGTTTGTCCGATGGTGTAGCATCCGTAATCCCCCGCTTAACGCGGAGAACAACGGATGCTACACCCCTGGATAAGTGATTCTAAGACTCAGATGAAGAAAGAGGCCTCATAAGCAAGCTCTACTTGAATCTAAGAATCGCTGATTAATTTCATTTACAAATACCATTTATTTTGTTACATTAATGTTGGAGGTGTTTTTTATGGAAGAATACATGGATTATATTGTAAACCAAATTGAATCACTTGCAAAAATCCCAAGTCCCACGGGATATACTTACAGGGCAATAGAATATATAAAGGAAAATTTAAAAAAGTTAAATGTAGATTGCACTATAACAAACAAAGGAACACTTATTGTAACTTTTGATGGTAAAAACAACGAAAAAGAAAGAGCAATATCAGCTCACGTTGATACTTTAGGAGCAATGGTTAAGGAAATAAAGAGCAATGGGCATATTGCTATGGATATAATAGGAGGGTATATGCTCAACGCTGTTGAATGTGAAAACTGTGTAATTGAAACCATGGATGGAAAAGATTACACAGGCACAATTTTAACTACAAAGCCTTCTGTACATATCTATGACAATGCTGATGAGCTTAAAAGAAGTTTAGAAAATATGGAAGTTGTAATTGATGAAAAAGTTGAAAACAAGGATGATGTTTTAAAGCTTGGAATAGACGTAGGCGATTTTATTTTCTTAGATCCAAGAACTCAAGTTACCAAAAGCGGATTCATTAAATCAAGACATTTAGATGATAAAGCCAGTGCAGGAATTCTTCTTGGCATCATTAAATGGATAGTAGAAAATAATATAGTGCCAGAGTATAAAACCAATTTTATTTTTAGTGTTTATGAAGAAGTAGGTCATGGTGCTTCCTCTATTCCCAAAAATGTATTTGAGTTTATAGCAGTGGATATGGGAGCCCCTGGAGAAGGACAAAATTCCAGTGAATATGCTGTCTGCATTTGTGCAAAGGATTCTACAGGTCCGACAGACTTTGAACTAAGGAAAAAGCTTATTAATATCTGTAAAGAAAATAATATAAATTATAGAACTGATATATATCCACATTATGGTTCAGATGCTGCTGCTGCACTTCGTTCAGGAAATGATTTTAAAAGTGCGATTATAGGGACAGGAGTTTTTGCATCCCATGCTTATGAAAGAACCCATGAGGATGGAGTTTTAAATACCGCAAAACTAATATCAAAGTATATAATATCAAAATAGCAGTGTTAATTTTACACTACCTGTAATTCGTAATTTAAAATCACTAATGAACAAATTACAGCTGAGATAAGAAAAATATATGGAATGAACATAGAGTGAGCAAGTAGATGTTCTTAGGATTAAAATAAAATGGTAGGGAGCGGTCTTGACCGTTCCGCCCCCACGATTACGTGCATTTCCCAGAGGAACGGACAAGCGAATGGAATATATTTTTCTTGTCACAGGGGTGTATTAAATCTAAATTGCAAATGGAGTTTACACTACCATCAAAATAAGGGGAGGAAATATAAATGCAATACAGAAAGTTTGGAAAACTTGGGATAAATGTTTCTGCATTAGGGTTTGGCTGCATGAGATTGCCTGTACTAAATAATGATGAAGCCCAAATTGATGAACCACAGGCTATAAATATGATAAGACACGCCATTGATAACGGTGTGAATTATATAGATACTGCTTATCCTTATCACCGCAAAAACAGTGAGCTTTTAGTTGGAAAAGCTTTAAAGGATGGCTACAGAGAAAAAGTATATCTTGCAACAAAGCTTCCTATTTGGCTTGTAAAAGATGAGTCTGATATGATGAAATATTTGGACGAGCAGCTTCATAAACTTCAAACAAATCAAATTGATATGTATCTTATTCATTCCCTTAATAAGGAGCATTGGGAAACAGCGAAAAAATATAATGTATTTAAGTTTATTGAAGAAGCAAAAAAATCAGGAAAGATAAAGTACATTGGTTTTTCTTTCCACGACAATATAGACTTGTTTAAGGAAATAATTGATTCTTATGATTGGGATTTTTGCCAGATGCAGTACAACTATATGGATGAAAACCATCAAGCCGGCACAGAAGGTTTAAAGTATGCAGCATCTAAAAATATGGGTATAGTAATAATGGAACCTTTAAGGGGAGGAAAGCTTGTAAAAAATCTTTCTTCAAAGATAACAGATGAATTCCAAAAGTCAAAAATCAAAAGGTCTCCTGCTGACTGGGCATTAAGATGGGTATGGAATCATCCTGAAGTATCAGTTGTATTAAGTGGAATGGGAAGTTTGGATGAAGTAGATGAAAATATTAAAATAGCTGAAGATGCCCATGTTAATTCAATGACTGAAGAAGATTTAGGGATAATTAAAAATGTTAAGGATGCATTTTTGTCCTTATCACAAATTCCATGTACAAGCTGCAAATACTGTATGCCCTGCCCTTCTGGGGTTAATATTCCTGAAAACTTTTCAGTTTACAATCAATCTTTTATGTATAATGATGCTGAATATTATAAAGGTGAATATAAAGATTTAGTGCAAGAAAAAAAGGATGCCTCAAGATGTGTTAAATGCGGAAAATGCGAAAAAGCCTGCCCACAAAAGCTTCCAATAAGAAATTT
>DHEX01000058.1 GCA_002400085.1 Clostridiaceae bacterium UBA4839
CTTGTAACTTTACACTAACGCAGTTGTGTCAATATGTGAATAAACTTTTTTGTATAAAATCAGTTGGTAAAATCAAATAAATAAAATATCATGCATCTTCATTTTTATATGGATAGTGGAAAATACTTTTATATCTATCTTTTAACCAATTCCTATACAAAACAGTGCGGTATACATGAGCTGTCTAAAATCATGATGATAGTTGAAACAGGTCTTGGTGAAAATATTGTTGATTGTTTAATTAAAAAATCTGTAGATGAAGGAAACTCCGGACATATAGCAACTACCTTCCATCGCTCCAAAGGATTGGGATTTGTCTAAGTTTAGATAGAAATACAAAAGAAGAAGCCAGGCAAAATGCCTGGCTTTCAAAAAGGAATAGCTGTATTAACTTTCCTATTGCTATTGTACCCCATCCATTTCCTTAAGACGCTTTACTGCCATCATTCCCCTAGCAAATCCGTATATTGCTAATGCATGGAAGGCTAATCCAACCCAATCTTGCACGTAAAGGAATATTAAAGCATCAAGTGTATAAAGGATTATACCAACAATAAATACCCAGTACTTTTTTTTCCTCCCAAGGAAACCAAGCAGAGCAAATCCACCAGCAACAAGTATATCAATTAATAATGCTATATACATACCTGTCCCCTGTATTTCAGCAACAAATCCATCTATAACCTGAGTGATTCCAAGTCCAATTATAAAGTTATAGTTTCCTCCTGTTATATACACTATTGTGTTTACAATTGAAAGCCCCGCTATCCAGAAAAACCAGCTCAAACCATTATCGAATTGATTTTTTACATTAACATAGTCTGTTCTTTTCCACTTTTCCTTAGAATCTTCATTTTCCTGATTTAATTGAATATCATCTTTTTCTTCCATTCCTATTCCCCCCTGTTTTTCTATTTATCTAATAATTAAGAATATCAAAAATAATAGGAGGATTCCATGCAATATTCATGGAAATTAAGGAGTGATGTGCATGATGTTCAATTAAATCCCATATAAATAAAAATTGGACATATAGCAACTGTTTTCCATTGCCCTACAAAAGGTTTGGGGGCTTGTCTAAGCTTGAATGGAAATAGAATAGTTCTTATCTGTCCCCATTTTATTTGGTAATACAGAATATTTCTTATCTGTCCCTGCTTATAAAACTAAACCCCTCATAGTGGGTATGTGCACCGTCCTTGCCACAAAAACCTATGCAGCCATATAAGTAGGCATCATTTTCATCGGTGTAGTCCATCACTTTTTCATCATTAACGTATATTTCAAAATGATTGTTTAAGATAGCTACCTTTATATTGTATTTTTCTTTAATGCTCCAATTAAAGGGTGCGGATTTTAAAACCTCAAACTTCCCATTTTCTATCTTTTTATAAAGCACAATTTGATTAGGAGTTAAAAGCCCTATGCTGTAAGACCTTACTGCGCCTTGAGCTCTAAAGCTTAGTCCGTGATAGCCTTCATTTTGAGGCACAACGGTGGAGGAAAATTCATAATCTCTTGAATAATAATATCCTGTATAACATTCTGCACTTTCCCCAAAATAGCTTCCGCTTAATGCCCCATCTTCTATGTCCCAAAGGCCTCTAAAATAAGTAAATGCTCTTGGAGTGCTGTGCATCACATTCCACTTTTCCATAGGATAATTTGAAAAATCTATGGAGTAATTTCCGCCCTTTGATAATTTAAAATCATCTATATATAAACAAATAGTATCTTCATTTATATTCTCACTGTTTTTAATATATGTCTCAAAGCCTATTTCCTCAACAACCACATTTTTTGAAGCAGGAACATCGTATTTAATATTAATCCACTTTTCTCCATTAAGTTCAACTTCATTTCCAAAATACTTCTCCTCTGACATTCCATCCTTAAAATAAGGTCTTACATACAAAGATAATTTTTCGCTATAATCACCGCTTATATAAAAGCTAAAGCTTTCCCCAGGGTAAAAAGTCGGTGAAAAATCCGGGTCATACCTGCTGTCATCAAAATCTTCAGGCTTATAATAGGTCTTGCTGTAAATAGAAACTTCGCTGCCGCTTTTAAACTTGTCTAGTGCTATCTTAAGAGACCTTTTGCCAGAATGTGCCCTATCATCGGTATTTTTAATTACAACTTTAACCTTATTACTGTCGCATCTAAAAGCATGGGTTGAACCTTCAAGCTCAAAATCATAAATCTTGTATTTATGAGAGTTTTCTACTGAATCTCTTATATTATCAGGTATCTTTTCACCCTCTATTTTATAAGCTAAATATGCAGAATAAGCAACAATGGAGGGTACATCTAATATATTTAAACTCCCAATAACACTTGATGCACATACAAAATCATTAATAGGCTCAGTCCATATTTCAGGAATACCTGATTTTCCATTTATAACACCAATAATTGTACCCGCATTACCAGAATTACAATCCGTGTCCCAGCCGCACATGCTGGCTATATTAATTGTCTTAGCAAAATCCCCGCCGCCATAAAGCAAAGCTATTATAATTACACAAGCATTAGGAATTATGTGGCAAACTCCCTTATAAAACTGATAACCGTAATTCTTTTCAACAAATTCAAAACATTTTCTAAAATCTTTTGGATTATCATGATAATAATTCAAAACGTCCCTAACACATTTTGCATATTCACAGTTTCCAGGGATAACCTTTAAAGCCTTATTTATTATACTCTCAATGCTGCTCTCTACAAATGCTTCAGCTATACATGCCGCTATAAACATACCGCCGTATTTTCCTTCGCCGTCATGGGTAACGCTGGCCATTTTTTTTGCATATTCTGCTGCTCTGTAAGGGTTCCCGGGGTTTACAAGTCCCCAGCAATCAGAAAAAATTTGCCCTCCGATTTGCTCTGCCATAGTCTTTCCGTTTTGCCCAATGCTTCCTGAAGCAGGCGGAAGTATTCCATTTTTAACATTTAAATAAGCAGTATGCTCCGTTGATATTCCATATCCGCCCCACCAAAAAAATCCATGATTTTCAGGAACATAATTTAACATACAAAATCCCATTTCCTTAGGTGTTATATCAGAATTGCATTTATAATCATATAATGCCCTTTGAAAGAAAAGAGGACCGTTTATATCATCATCTGCTGCAAAATTTTTATAATCAAAGGGATAATAATTTAATTCACCAAAAGTTTTTTTAATCTTATCATAAGTCCATCCCTCAATATTTGCTCCATGCCTTACTCCTATTATTTTTCCCAGCCATCCTCCATACAGCTTATCTAAAAATAAATCATAGTCAACCATTTTTTCTCCTCCGTTAATTATTTAATGCCGTTAACAAACTTAATGTCATTCACCTTACAATCAGCTTTTATATGAATACCGCCATTAACCTCAGCAAAAATATGTTTTACTTCATTTCCATCATAAAATTCAAATTCAGTGTTTTCTTTAGCATAGACAAGCAAGCTGACTTCATCAAAGGCATTATCCTCAATAAACTGACATTCACTGCTCATCATAGGAATAATTGAATTGCATCTTATATATATAGGTATCCTATTTAGTGGGACCTCTTCCTTAATCCATTTCCCCCCTTGAATTTCTTTTCCACCCCAAAAATCATACCATAATCCATCTGGAAGATATATATTTATATTATCTTTATCAAACACAGGATATATAAGAAGACTGTCCCCTAAGAAATATCCATTTTCCACGTTATAAGCATTCAAATCTTTTGGGAATTCCAAAAAGAGAGGTCTTATAATTGGTACTCCGCTTTTGCTGCTCTTATAGGCCATACTGTAAACATAAGGTAAAAGTTTATATCTTAATTTATCAAATTTCTTAAAAATATCTAAGGTTTCATCATCAAAGTTCCATGGTTCTCTTGGAGTTTTCCCATGGCATCTGCTTAAAGGACTTAAAAATCCAAATTCAACAGATCTTATATACTCATCCTTAGAAGAAGATGCTTCTTCATTTTCAAAATCTGCATTATAAAATCCTCCCATATCATGTGCCCAAAAGCTTATACCTGAAAGTCCTAAGCTCAATCCGCCTTTTAAAATATAGGAGAGAGTATTCAGCGAGGAAAATGAATCCCCAGCCCAGTGAGCAGGATATTTTTGAGAACCTGCATATCCACTCCTGCACCATATAATCTTATCATTATTCTTGTAGTTAAGTGCCTTATAAACTGTTTGGCTATATAAGAAACAATACTTGTTATGTCCCTCGATTCCGCTGCTCCCATCAGCAAAAATGCACTTTTCACTTAAAGCTTCACTAAAATCAGTTTTAATAACGTCCACACCCATATCTGACAGATGCCTTATAAAACTCGAATACCATTCCCTAAACCCACCATTTGTAAAGTCAAAAGCAGCAACCTTTTCATTGCTTAATTTCGTTGGATAAAATTTATATACGTCCCCAAACTCATCTTTAACGAGATACCCCTTTTCAAGTGCTTCATAGTATCTTTCACAGCCTTCCATGATATAGGGCCAAACCCATATACTAAGTTTAAATCCCATGTCATGAAGGGTTTTTATCATAAGCTCAGGATTAGGATATCTTTTCCTGTCCCAGCACAAATCACCTGCTGAAGCTTTCCTCATCCATGAATCAATATGAATAACATCACAAGGAATCTTATATTTTCTTAATTTTTCAGCCACATTCAACACTTCATCCTGGCTCATGTAGGAGCATTTTGACATCCAAAGCCCAAAAGCCCATTTAGGAATCATTGGCGTTTTTCCCGAAACAAGGGTATACTTATCCAATATTTTTTTATAGTCCTCATCTAAAAACACATAATAATCCATACATTTTTCTTCTAAAGTAACGTTCAAACTTATACCCGAGCTGTAACCAAAATCAAAATTAGAACGTACAAAACTATTTAGTAAAAAGCCATATCCATTTGTGCTGATAAAAAAAGGAATATTTTTATATGCATATTCAGTACTTGTACTTAGTGCGTCCCTCTGCCAGCATGTTATATTTTTCTCACGCTTATCAAGCCCCATATATTTTTCGCCCATGCCATAGAAATGCTCATCAGATGTAATATTGAAATTTGCATGGCAGTACATATTATCATCAAGTACAAACCCAGAAGGATAAATCTTAAAATGATCATCTGCATCAAAATCTCTTATTTGTTCCTTAAGTACAAATTCCCCCTTATGCATAAAAGAAATATTATAAGGATCCTTATTTATTAAAACGCAATAATCTCCATTTTTAACTATAATTTTATTATTCCTATCGTAAGCATCAATCTTCCCATGGATAGGCTTAAAATCAACTATTTTATTGGGCTCCTTGTTCCCGTTCCTATAAAACATAAGCCTTAGTATGCCATTATCATCCATATACAAAATCAAATTTGCCCTGTTTTTATACAATGTTTCAATTTCAAAAACCACATACCCATTTAAAATATTAAATGATAAAACTTTTTTAAAATAATCATATTTTTTCATCTTTACTGCACTCCATCATATTGCATTTATATTTTTTTGGTGTCATACCGTAAACCTTTTTAAAAGAAGATATAAAATAAGAACTATCGTTATATCCTACAGCATTTGCAATTTCTGTGATATTACAATCTTCATTTTTGTCAAGCATTTCCTTAGCTTTAGAAAGCCACACATTTTGCAAA
>DHEX01000081.1 GCA_002400085.1 Clostridiaceae bacterium UBA4839
TTTGTAGAAATTAATCATTTGTTTTTTGGACCTTTTTATTCAGCACAGATATACTTGTTAGGGATATTAAAATGCATAGCGGTATCATAAAAAATGTAATATAGGTTCCAAGTTTATCATTCATGTATCCAAATAAAAATCCAATAATCATAGTTACAACAGATGCAAGAGGGATAATAATTCCTGTTATATAGGCTGTATTTTTTTTGAATACACTGTTTATTGTAAGAACTACAGTTGGATAAACTATTGAGAAAAAGAGGCCTGATAGTGATATTAAAAACAGCCCTTTCTCTTTTAGTAAAATTCCTGCTGTAAAAAGAAGGAAGGCAGCAATCATGGATTTTATAACAGTTTTGAAGTATCCAAACTTTTCTACTACAAATCCTCCAAGCAGTCTTCCTACTGAAAATACTGCAAAAAAGATAAATGTGTAATTTGAACTATTTGCTTCTGTAAAACCGTTAAAATTATTCATTATGTAATTTATAAGCCATTTTCCTGTATTTGTTTCTGCTGCAACATAGGTGCCAATGGCTATTATATATAGATAAATTAGTTTATTTTTAAATATTTTGCTTTTACTTACATTATCTTTACTTTTACTTATTGAAACTGTTGGGAACTTAGCAAATAGTGTCATTATAAATGAAAAAGTACAAAATAATGCTAAATATAAATAAATACTTCTCCAGTCTGTTCCCTTGGCTATTAGGGTTCCTGTAATTTTTTGAGAAAAAGAAGATCCAAGCCCATAGAAAAAGTGAGTAAGATTCATTATTACCGCCTGCATGCTGATGAATACTATAGGTATAACTGTGCTTTCAAGTATTGTTAGTGTGCCAATGCCTGAATTGATTATAAAAAACACAATAATCAATGATACATAACTATGAACTCTCGTTCCCATGAAAAATGCCAATGTAAGGAGGGAATATCCAGATATGGTTAATACTTTATAGCCATATTTACTACATATTATGCCTCCTATATAGCCGAAAATTATATACCCCAAAGAGGATATGGCAATTAAAGAGGATATCTGTGTATTATTTAATGAAAATTCACTTTTAAATGTAGGAATTAAAGCACCTATAACATTATCTGAAATTGAAAATAATATCATCATTGAAAACAAACAAATTGCAAAATAAGTCCGATTTTTTTTGCTCAAATAAACACCCCCCTATATAATGCTTTGTAGAAAAGCTTATTTTAAATATCAGCAGCCGATAAATCAATTTTATCTATAATAGCACTATTAGTAAAGAGAAGAAAAGGTAATTTGTTCATTAATGATTTTAAGTTGTGAATTATAGAAAATATGGTATAAAATAAAATAGATGAAAAGTTTTAAAATACTGTTATAATATATCTTTAGTGTATCTTAAAATGAGTGGAGATGATTAGATGGTTTCATTAATCAAAAATGAGTTTTTAACACTTAAAGTAGAATCAAAGGGAGCTGAAATGATAAGCTTAAAGGATAATATGGATTCAACTGAATATATATGGCAGGGGGATCCAAGCGTTTGGAATAGGCATGCCCCAATACTATTCCCCATAGTTGGAAAACTAAAGGATAACAAATACAAAATTGATGGTACTGTGTATGAAATGAGCCAGCATGGATTTGCAAGGGATATGGAATTTAATCTTACAGAGCAAAAGGATAATAGGTTAAAATATGAACTTAAAAGTGATGAAGAAACTTTAAAAAAATATCCCTATAAATTTAAATTAACAGTAGAGTATATATTAAATAAAAATAAAGTAGATGTTGTTTATAGCGTGGATAATGNNATGTTTGAAGGCGAGAGATATGAAGATTATTATTTGAAATTTGAGTATAAGGATACTGCATACAGGTATTTTGCAGATGAAGGACTTGTTTCTGATAGAAAAGCACTTTGCTTTAATAACGAATATAAATTATTCCTTTCAAGGGATATCTTTAATGAGGATGCTTTTATATTTAAAAATTTAAAATCAAAAAAAGTTGTACTTAAAAGTGTAAATAAAAGAAGAGAAATAGAATTTGATTTTAATGGATTTCCATACCTTGGGATATGGTCAAAACCTGATAAAGAAGCTAATTTTGTTTGTATTGAGCCGTGGTGCGGAATTGCTGATAATAAAGAAACAGATGGGAATTTTAAAAATAAAGAAGGAATTATATCCTTAAATCAAGATGATAAATTTAATTGCAAATACAGCATTAAAATCAATAGGTACTAAGGGCGTGATATCCGTTATTCCCCGCCTTAGGCGGGGAATAACGGATGGTAGCTATCGGGTATACAAATAACTAAAATATTTTTTTGCTGCTGTAATAGAAAATACAGTAAAGCTGCTTGAAAGCTATCTAATATAGCGGTGAAGTTTAAAAATAAGGGTGGGGAAATGTATGGAATACAAGATTAATAATGGTACAGTTAAAATATTTGCTAAGGATAAAAAGCAAACAGTAAATTTTGTTAATTCATATATAGTAAATATCTATGAGGATGATGGGAAAGAAAGAGAGCCATCCTATGCGGTTTCAGAAAATCTTCATGTTTTTAATGACTTTGAAGCTAAATTCGATAATAACTTTCTATTTTTAAGTACAGATAAATTGACTTTAAAAATTGATGAAGATTTAAAAATAAGCCTTTACGATAAGGATGGATTCCTTTTATGCGAAGACTATGATGGTGAAAGAAAGCCTTTTATAAGAAGAGGGGACGGCGACTTTAATTCTGGAGAAGGGCATAAATTAGAAAAGGATCAAGAAAAACATAAAGTTGAAGTATTAAAAAGAATGTTTGGAAATGAATACTTTTATGGCCTTGGTGAAACAACAGGTCACATAAATAAAAAGGGATACAGCTATATAGGATGGAATAGCGATAACCCCAG
>DHEX01000026.1:0-3265 GCA_002400085.1 Clostridiaceae bacterium UBA4839
GGAACACTTTTAAATCCAATTCATGCTAAAAATATTACTGAAAACAAAAATTTAATATATAACACATATACTAATCCTTTTATAATTGCCATAGATGCTGCATTAGGATGCATTGAAAATATAGGTAAAATTAATATACAAAAGGGGCCTCTCTACCCCGGGGCAGGTGTTAATAAAAATATACCATCTATTGGTGATATAAGTATTACTGGCATTGTCAATCTTTCTGGCTATATGGAATTTGCCATGCTGCAAAGTACAAGGCTATCCCTTGTTATGAGTATGGCTGACACTATAGCCCTTAGCATATATATGTGTATGAAAAGAATAGAGTTTTCTAATATAAGTGTAAATCAATTTTAAAAGAAAGAAAGTGAATTTCACTTTCTTTCTTTTAAAATAATGGTGTGTATATTCTATTAGATAAAGTATATAAAATTTTATCCATAGAATTTATATCTGCATTAATAATCAAACATCCGTCATTATTAGCTTTTACTAAATTATTAAATCCTCCATTAATTTTAGCAGAATAAATATATGCATCTGCTGCCACATTTTCTTCCGGATCTATAACTTCATAACCCATTTTTAGAAGTTGATTCCTAACTGCTTTTAATTCTTTATCTACAGCTACAACCATTTTTTTATCCTCCTTTAAGTTATTATTTCTTAAGAAGGATAAATTTATACTCTTCTACTGCTTATTTTGTAACTATTATTCCATTTATTGCATTTTTTACAACCTGTTTTTCTTCTTCAGATAATTCATATTTTGATAATCCATTTTCAACAGGCTTTGCAAAACAAGTAGATTCATTTCTTCCATAAATTCCTGTAATGATAACCCCATCATCATTTTCATTCAGTAATGCTATTGAGAAGCTCAAATCGCTTCCCACATCCTCAAAAGCTCTGTATCTAATAATTGAATATTTTTGTATAGATTTTTTAAACTTATTATTTAACATATTAACATTCTCTTTTAAGTTAGAAATATCATCTAGTGAATTTTCAATTTTGCCTGTAAAATCATAAATTAGTTCTTCAATATTTTTCCCTGTAGTTCCCCTCATTAACTTTTTATATCTTCTTTCAAGCCTGTTATACTCAACCCTATTTATTATTTCAATAATAATTAAGACAATTACCAATGCAATAAGTGCTAATACTAATACCCAGTTATAATCTTGTATAAAATTAATTATCGTTTCCATGCTTTCACTCCTAAATATCAAGTTTCTTATATATCATCTAGTAACCATCGGCAAAATTATTTCAAATGTTCCACGTGGAACATTTGAAATAATAATCTGTTTTTCACTCTTTATCATAATTTAAATATATTAAGTATTCTTTGTAAATCATCTTCTGAATAATACTCAATTTCAATTTTGTTTTTATTTTTTCCTTTTGTAATATACACCTTGGTACCTAAAACAGATTTTAATTTTTCTTCTATATCTTTTATATATATATCCTTACTTACTTTCTTTGCAGGAGTTTTTTTTCTGTTCTTAATTAAACTTTTAATTAATTCCTCTGTTTGTCTGATGCTTAAATTCTCATCTATAATCTTCTTTGAAACCTCATACTGCTGTTCTTTATCCGTCAGCCCGAGCAAAACCTTTCCGTGTCCTTCTGACATAGTTCCTTCAGCTATGTAGGTTTGAACCCTTTCGTCTAAGTTCAATAATCTCATTGAGTTGGTAATAGATGGTCTTGATTTACCTAGCTTTTCTGCAATTTCATCCTGCGTTAGCTTATACTCATCTATTAATTGCTTATATGCTAAAGCTTCTTCAATAGGATTTAAATTTTCTCTTTGCAGATTTTCAATTAATGATAATTCCATGGTTTCAAGTTCGCTTAATTTTTTTTCGATAACAGGTACTTTTTTTAACCCTGCAAGTTTTGCAGCACGCCATCTTCGTTCTCCGGCTATTATTTTATAAAATTCGCCTTCTCTTTTAACGATTATAGGCTGTATTACTCCGTGTTCCTTTATTGATGCTGTAAGCTGAGCTAATTTTTCATCATCAAAGTTTTTTCTGGGCTGATCCTCATTAGGAAATATTTTATTAATTTCAATTTCATTTATATATTTTCCCTCGGTAGTATTTTCTTCATCAATCTCTGGAATAAGTGCACCAAGTCCCCTTCCTAATGCACTTTTTTTCCCTGCCACTACTTATCACCATCCTCTTCCTCGTTTTGCAAAAATTCATCCGCAAGTTCGCTATATGCTTCTGCACCTCTGCAAGAGTTATCATATAAAACAATTGGAACACCATAGCTCGGAGCTTCAGCAAGTTTTACATTTCTGGGTATTATAGTTGTATAGACTTTCCCTTTAAAATATTTTTTTACCTCTTCTACAACTTCAATTGATAGATTTGTTCTTCCATCAAACATGCTCATAACGACTCCCTGAACTTCAAGTTTTGGATTTAAACTCTTTTTTACTAATTGAAAAGTATTCATTAGCTGTCCCACCCCCTCCAGTGCATAAAACTCACACTGGATCGGAATTATAACACTATCAGATGCTGTTAAAGCATTAATTGATAACAATCCTAATGACGGCGGACAATCAATAAATATATAATCGTATTCATTTCTAATAGGACTTAATGACTCTTTAATTCTACTTTCTCTGTTTAATTTTGCAGTAAGCTCAATTTCTGCACCTGCAAGTTCAACTGTAGAAGGTATTATATATAAGTTCTCCACTTTCGATGGAATAACTGCCTTTTTTGAAGACATTCCCATTATAACATCATACATGGAATATTCAAGTTTATTCTTATCAATCCCAAAACCACTTGTAGTATTCCCTTGTGGGTCTATATCAACAACTAATACCTTTCTCCCCTTGCAGGCTATGTATGAAGATAAATTAATGGTTGTAGTAGTTTTCCCAACTCCACCTTTTTGATTAAAAATAGATATTATTTTTCCCATTTTAAGCCTCCAAAGTATATTTTATTTTTATTATTAATATATATTCTACAGTAATAAAGATTTTAATTAAATAGTTTGGAGGTGTTTTTATGCTTAAAATTATATTTTCTACGTTTTTTCTTGTTTTTTTAGCGGAACTTGGCGATAAAACTCAAATTACCACTATGATGTTGGCATCAGAATCAAAATCTAAGACTGCAGTTTTTATAGGTTCCGCCTCAGCGCTGATTTGTTCTTCATTATTAGGTGTGCTTGCAGGTACTTTAATAAATAAATACATACCTGAATCAATAATTAAAAT
>DHEX01000026.1:3302-7592 GCA_002400085.1 Clostridiaceae bacterium UBA4839
CTATGACTGTATTCTGCATTTATACCATTCTTGTCCATAATCTGCTTTAGTGTATTTGTTATAACTCTTGGGTTTATGGTCCATTTATACTTAACCTTTTTATTCTTTTGTTTGTTTTCTGCATTTATTTTAAAAAGTTCTCTTTCAATTAAATCTTCTGTAGCCTTAACATTCAAATTCCTTTTTACTACTTCATTTAAAACTTTAATTTGGCACTTTTCATCAGGCAATTTTAAGAGAGCTCGTGCATGCCTTTCAGTTAAACCATTTTCCTTAACCATTTTTTTTGCTTCATCAGGCAGCTTTAAAATTCTAAGCTTATTAGCTATAGTTGACTGTTTTTTACCAAGTTTTGAAGCTAGTTCTTCCTGAGTAAGCCCATGATCCTTTATTAAACTATAATAACCTTCTGCTTCTTCGAAAAAATTCAAATCTTCTCTTTGTAAATTTTCAATAAGTGCCATTAGTGCAGATTGAGCATCAGAAATGTCTACAATAATAGCAGGAATATCGTTTAAACCTGCTAATTGTGAAGCCCTAAGTCGCCTCTCGCCAGCTATAAGCTCATAAAAATCAGTCCCATTTTTTCTTACACTGATTGGCTGAAGTACACCATATTCCTTTATTGATTCCGCAAGTTCCATAAGTGATTCCTGATCAAAATATTTTCGTGGCTGATAACTATTTTGTTTTATCATATTGATAGGTATATTTATAACCTCATTTTGTACTTTCATCCGCACCATCCCTTTTAACTAATTTACCCGATAGCTAACCATCCCTAATACCCTCACTTCCTTAAGTGGCGGAATAAGGGATGTTAAGCTCATGTTCTCCTTTATAAGCTTTTCATAGACTTAGACTTAGATGAAGAGAGGTATTTTTAATCAAAATCCAACCACTTGAGTTTAAAAATATCTTGTTATCTTGTTATCTTATTTCTATATATCCTTGTTTTTCCCTTTATTTCTCACAAAAAACCATGTTACATAATTATACATATTTATTTATTAAAACTTAATATTTCGTCATATAATTGGATTTTTCTCGATTTTTCCTGCTTTTCTTGGATATTTTATGGGGGAAAGTTTTTTCTTCTTTACAACAACTAACTTATGATTTAAATCTTCACCATAAATATTAGTATCAATAACTTCTTTTAATTCCCCACCCATAACTTTTACTGCATTGCCGCTCACATCTAATTCTTCAATAACCGATGGTCCTTTCATAGCAATAAAGCTGCCGCCAATCTTAACATAAGGCAGGCAGTATTCACATAAAACAGGAAGTGATGCTACTGCTCTTGCTGTAGCTATATCATATTGCTCCCTATAATCTTTTTGATTGGCGAAATCTTCGCATCTTCCGTGAACAGCATTTATGCCTTTAAGCTTAAGTTCGCATATAACTTCCTCTAAAAAATTAACTCTTTTTTTCAATGAATCAATTAAGGTAACTTTAATAGTTGGGTTAATAATTTTAATTGGTATTCCAGGAAAGCCTGCACCCGTACCGACATCAACTAATGAAATATTATCTTTAATTAATTCCGTATTAAATATAGATATCGAATCTAAAAAATGCTTCTTAATTATCTCCTCATCATCAACAATAGAAGTTAAATTTACTTTTTTATTCCATTCCTTAAGCATATCCATATATTTTAAAAGCATATTAATTTGTTCTTTAGAAATATCAATATTGTAAAGCTTGCACCCATTAATTAAGATTTCTTCATTGTTCATTTTTTACCTCCGCTGTGTTTCTTTTTCTCATCTCAAGATAAATAAGGAGTACAGAAATATCTGCCGGAGATACCCCAGATATTCTTGATGCCTGGCCAATATTTTCAGGCATTATTTTTGAAAGCTTTTGTTTCGCTTCAATTCTTAAACCCTTAATGCTACTATAATCAATATCCTCTGGTATTAATTTTTCTTCCATCTTTTTAAATTGTTCTACCTGCTCTACTTGCTTTTTAATATATCCCTCATATTTAATTTGAGTTTGAACCTCTAAAATAACATCAGGTTTAAGTTCTACATGAGAACTATCTAACTTTATAATATCGCTATAGGTTATTTCTGGTCTTTTAAGCAGCTCATTTAAATAAACACCGCTTTTTATTGGAGTGCTATTAAGGCTTTCAAGGACTTTATTATTTTCCTCCGTTGGTGGAATAACAACTTTTTTTACTCTGCCTATCTCATTTTCAATCATTGATTTTCTTTCAATATATTTTTTATATCTTTCTTCTGTTACAAGTCCTATATCATAACCCTTTTGAGTCAATCTTAAATCTGCATTATCCTGTCTTAAAAGCAATCTATACTCTGCTCTTGATGTCATCATCCTATAGGGTTCATTAGTTCCCTTTGTTACTAAATCATCTATTAAAACTCCAATATATGCCTCAGCCCTGCTTAAAATTAAAGGAGCCCTACCCTTTACTTTAAGGGCAGCATTAATACCAGCTATAATTCCCTGAGCTGCAGCTTCTTCATAACCTGAGCTTCCATTTATCTGCCCTGCAAAAAAAAGTCCATTAATAAATAATAGTTCAAGGGATGGTTTAAGCTGAGTTGGATTTATACAGTCATATTCAATAGCATATCCTGTTCTTAAAACTTCACAGTTTTCAAGTCCCTTAATAGTTCTTAAAAATTCAATTTGAACCTCTTCAGGAAGCGAACTTGACATTCCCTGAACATAAACCTCCTCTGTATTTTCACCTTCAGGCTCTATAAAAAGCTGATGCCTTTCTTTATCAGGAAATTTCATTATTTTATCCTCAAATGAAGGGCAGTACCTTGGACCAATGCTTTTTATAGTTCCATTATAAAGTGGAGACCTATTAATATTTCTTATTATTACATCCTTTGTCTTCTCATTTGTATATGTTAAATAACAAGGCACCTGTTCTCTTTTAAGTTCATCTGTCATAAAAGAAAAAGGAACTATTTTATCATCTCCAGGTTGGACCTCCATTTTTGAAAAATCAATAGATCTTCTATTTAATCTTGAAGGAGTTCCAGTTTTAAATCTTCTGAGCTCAATACCATTTTGAATAAGACTATTTGAAAGCTCATTAGCAGGAAACATTCCATTTGGACCTCCGCTGTAGTTTACTTCTCCAATTATTATTCTTCCTTTTAAATATGTCCCTGTAGTTAATACTGCACATTTACAGTTAAAATAAGCCCCATTTCTTGTAGTTAATCCTTTTAACTTCCCATTTTCTACATCAATAGAAATTACTTCATCCTGTTTTATAGTTAAGTTCTCCTGAAGTTCTAATGTATGCTTCATTTCTGCCTGATATGCTTTTTTATCCGCTTGAGCTCTAAGAGAGTGCACAGCAGGACCCTTAGAAGTATTAATCATCCTTGATTGAATGAAAGTTTTATCAATATTTATTCCCATCTGCCCACCAAGTGCATCAATTTCTCTTACAAGATGACCTTTTCCAGTTCCTCCGATATTAGGATTGCATGGCATCATAGCAATACTATCTAAATTTAGTGTTATAATAAGAGTTTTACATCCAAGCCTTGCACTGGCAAGAGCTGCTTCACAGCCTGCATGGCCTGCTCCTACTACAATTACATCATAATATCCTGCTTTGTACATCATACCACCTCGTTACTTTCCAATGCAAAAGTTAGTAAAAATTCTATCTATAATATCTTCTGAAACAGTTTTTCCTGTAATTTCCCCAAGTTTTAAATAAGCATCCTTTATATCAATTGATGCCATATCTATTGGATAACCATTCTTTATAGTGGTAATTCCATTTTCAATACTTTCAATAGCATCATTTAAAGCTTTTTTATGTCTTATATTTGTAACATAAATATCCTTAACAGACACCTTTCCCTTATATACAAAGTTAGTTATTTCCTCTTTTATACTTGAAACCCCTTCGTTCGTCTTTACTGAAACATATAAAACCGGCTTATTATAAAAAGTCTTTTTTATATATTCTATATCTACATTCATAGGTAAATCATGTTTGTTAATGATTACTATTACATCTCTATTCTTAGCTATCTCTACTATTTTCATGTCCTCATCATCAATTTCTCTGCTTCCATCTATCATAAACAAAATCAGGTCAGCCTTGTCAATACATTCCTTAGTCCTCTCAACACCTATTTTCTCAACTTCATTCCTTGCTTCTCTTATACCTGCTGTATCAATAAGTTTTACAGGTATACCATCTATATTTATATACTCCTCAATAGTATCTCTTGTTGTCCCCGGGACATCTGTAACTATAGCCCTCTT
>DHEX01000026.1:7689-7871 GCA_002400085.1 Clostridiaceae bacterium UBA4839
GCTTCTATATGAGCCAATATATCAAGGATTTTATTATTTATTTTCTCAACTTGCTTCGATAGCTTACCTTCAGATTGCTCAAGAGCAATCTTCATACTTTCATCAGTCTTAGCTCTTATTAAATCCATTACTGCTTCTGCTTGAGAAAGATCTATTCTTCCATTTAAAAATGCTCTTTTTGT
>DHEX01000026.1:7942-8218 GCA_002400085.1 Clostridiaceae bacterium UBA4839
AATATAGCCATGCATCATTGAATAGCTGTGTAATTTAGATACATCCTTACCTTTAGCGCTTTTAAAAACTTTCTTTAATATATTCATAGATTTATCGCCGGATATCCTAACTATTCCAATTCCGCCTTCTCCTAAAGCCGTAGATATTGCTGCAATTGTATCATCAGTAAGCATAAATCTCACACCCTAACCAATTAAAATATATAAAATACAAATATATTATACCATTTAAATATAAAATGAAAATAATATCAGTTTTCTGTAATTAATAATAGA
>DHEX01000099.1:0-4450 GCA_002400085.1 Clostridiaceae bacterium UBA4839
AGAGGACTTTTATAGCGCTGAAAGTTTTGATTTCAGCTTCAGTATGGATAGAAAATATGACATACTATTATTAGATATTCAGATGCCGGGACAAAGCGGTATTGAACTTGCAAAGAAAATAAGAAAAGAAGATGATATGGTAAATATAATATTCATCACTGCTATTACTGATTATATTCAAGTGGGCTATGATGTCTCGGCAATAAATTATTTAGTTAAACCAATAAAAGAAAAAAAGCTTTATGAATGTTTAGATAAAGCTGTATTGAAAATTCCAAAGGAAGAAAAGACAATTCTTATAAATGCAGATGGAGAAACTTATAAGATAAAACAAAGCGATATAATTTACATTGAAGCATTTGCTCATTCTATTGATATAAATGCTGTAAATGGGAAATACACTGCTCGAAAAAGTATAGGTGAAATTCAAAAAGAATTAAGTAATGATTTATTTGTAAGATGTCACAGATCCTATATTGTTTCATTGAAGTATATAAAACGAATAGGAAATAATGAATTGGAGTTAGATAATGGGGATGTAATTCCTGTAAGCAGAAAGCAATATTCAAATACTAATATGGCATTTATAAGATACTTAGGGGTGGAAGAGATGAATAGCTATAAAGTGCCTATAATAATTGGCATTATTTTAGTTTTAATTTTCATATTATTTTGTCTCTTTAAGCATATATTGCTGAAATTATTGGACAAACATGTTGCTAACTATCAAAATGATCTTATGACAAAACATTATAATGAAGTTGAAAATATTTACAAGCAAATGAGGGCTTGGAAGCATGATTATCACAACCACATACAAGTAATGAAGGCTTATCTTGAGTTAAATAAATATGATGATATGGAAAAATACCTTAATGAATTAGATGAAGATTTAACTAATATAGATACAGTATTAAAAACAGGAAATGTAATGGTAGATGCAATATTAAACAGTAAATTATCTTTAGCAATGAGTCAAGGAATAAATATAAATGCAAAAGCGTCGGTACCTAAAAATCTTCAGGTATCGGATATAGATTTATGTGTTATTATTGGAAATCTAATGGATAATGCTATGGAAGCAGCAGTTAAGATTGAAAATAAAGAGGACAGATTTATAAGAGTATACATAAGAGAAATGAAAGAGCAGTTATATATTTCTATAACAAACTCCGTAGGCGGAGAAATTAAAAAAACAAGCTTCGGATACATAAGTACAAAGCTTGCAAAAAATCATGGCTTCGGATTAAAAAGAGTAGATGCAATTGTTGCAAAATACAATGGATTTATAAACAGACAAAATGAGGAAGGAGTATTTGCAACAGAGATTATTTTGCCCTTATAGCACCATTGGTGTCTTTAATTTAACCATTGGTGCTTTTTTTATACATAAAATTATCTTTGCTTATATCATATAGTTGAGGTGATAAAGATGTCAGATATAGCAGCTGAAAAAAGCAAGCCTAAATATTCAACATTTACAAATACTATATATTTAATAAAAAATATGTGGAAGTGGAATAAAAAGTTATTTTTGCTCTGCGCATTAGAAATTCCTGCAACAGTAATAGTTCCCTTGCTTCAAATTTATTTACCTAAGATTTTGATAGATTCTGTAACTAAAAACGTGTCAATTACTGAACTAATGATAAATATAGGGATACCAATTGTATGTATAATTTTTTTAAATGTTTTTTTAAAATCTGCATCTTCTATGGTAACTTTTGAAAAAACAAATTATAGGTTAAAGTACTTTCAACCATTTTTTGGAAAGGCATTAGATACTGATTATGAAAATATAGATGGTGCAGCTGGCCAAAAAAAGTTTGTGAAGGCAGGCATGGCTATTGTATCAAATGATTCTCCTGCTGAAGCAATAGTAGGGGAAATTGTATCTTTTTTTTCTAATATTATTGGATTTATACTTTATGCAGGAATAGTATCCAATATTCATCCTTTAATAGTTATATTTATAATCGCTTCATCAATTATAAATTACTTTGTAGGAAAATATGTAAATAATTTTGAGCATAAGAATAAAGATAATTTAGCACCTATAAATAGAAAACTTGAATATATTAGTGAGAAAACAGGGGATTTTAAATCAGCAAAGGATATGAGGCTTTATAAGATGTCTCCTTGGTTTAAGAACATGTACAGTACATTTTTAAACCAAAAAGTATATTTTGAAAAGAAAAACATAAGGCACAGATACTTTGGCAACTTTATTGATGGGGTACTTATTCTTTTTAGAGATGGAATAACTTATGGGTTTCTAATAAATTCAGTTGTAAATAAAAATATGCCAATAGGGGATTTTGTACTATATTTTGGTGCAGTAGCAGGTTTTTCTACATGGATGTCAGGAATTGTGAAAAACTTAAATCAGTTAAATTCATATAGCCTTGGTATTTGCGATTTAAGAGAATATTTAGAGATGGAGGATAAAATGAATAGAGGAAGTGGAGTAGAATTACCTGCCCCTTATGAACTTCCTTGTGATATAGAATTGAAAAATTTGTATTATAAATATCCTGGAGCTCAGGATTATGCAATTAAAAATTTAAATCTCCATATTAAAAAGGGAGAAAAAATAGCATTAGTAGGAGTTAATGGTGCAGGTAAAACCACATTAGTAAAGCTTATCTGCGGTTTATATACCCCTACAAAGGGTGAAATATATATAAATGGAAAGAAAAGCAGTTTTTATAATAGGGATGAATATTACACTTTGTTTTCAGTAGTATTTCAGGATATTTATTTATTGCCTGTATCTATAGAAGAAAATATTGCTCTTAAAGAAGAGGATAAGATTGATAATGAAAAGATGGATAGAGTTCTTAATATGTCTGGGCTTATGGAAAAGGTGAAAAAATTGCCAAAGGGTAAAAAAACGCTTTTGATTAAATCTGTATATGATGATGCAATAGAGCTGTCAGGCGGAGAAATGCAAAAGCTAATGCTTTCTCAGGCTTTATATAAAGATGCACCTATTATTATGCTAGATGAACCAACAGCAGCATTAGATCCTATAGCAGAAAATGGAATATATCAAAAATATAATGAGTTAACCAAAGGCCGTACTTCTATATTTATATCTCATAGGCTGGCTTCTACAAGATTTTGCGACAGGATAGTGCTTCTTGATGGCGGCAGAATAATTGAAGAGGGCGATCATAACAGCCTTATGAGGGAGAATGGAAAGTACAGGGAAATGTTTGATGCACAGAGCTATTATTATAAGGATAATATAGGTGGTGAAGAAAATGCGTGAAAGTAATTTAAGTAAAAACGCTAAAACCTTTAAAATTGGTTTAAAAGAAATATACAAATTAAACCATTGGGTGCTGCCTGTTGTTATATTTGATGCTTTATTTAAATCAATAGCTCCTTTTATAAATATATACATGTCTTCAAAAATTATTGATGAATTGCTTGGAGCAAAGGACATAGAAAGACTTGTATTGTTGGTATCAATTACTATTGGATCTAATTTAATAGTTCATTTAATTTCTACTGGATTTGGCCATCTAAAAAATATGCTTGTGGATATTGCTCTTCAAAATCAACGTATGAAGTTAAATGAAAAAATAATAAATATGGACTATGAATATGTTGAAAACCCCGAAATACACAACCTTCGAACAAAGATATGGGAAGCAAATAATATGAATGGGGGAGGTATTCGTGCTCTTATAGCATATACATGGTATTTGATAAAGGGGTTAGTTACAGTTATTACATCTATTGTATTAGTTATAGATTTATTTAAGGTAGATACATTATCAAGCGGGCATGTATCCTTCATAAACTCTGCTATGTTTTCTTATATTTTTATAGCTTTAATTTTAGTTGGAACAATATTGAGCTTAAAATTGAGAACAACAGGACAGAAGAAGGACTTTAAATGTTTTAGTAAGGTTATGGATATAAATAGAATCTTCATCTTTTATGCAAATCAAATATATGATTATAATTCAGGTAAAGGAATAAGATTATACAACCAAAAGAGGATATACAATAATGAAATTGATAATACCTATAAGAATTCAAAAAAGGTATTTACTAATGTTGGTAATATGAATGCAAAATATTTTGGATTTGAAGCGTTTATAACATCATTTTTAGGCGGAATGGTTTATGTTTTTGTTGGATTAAAGGCTTTAGCAGGTGCTATAACCATAGGCGATATAGTTAAATATGCAGGAAGTATAAACCAGTTTATGGCTGGAAGCAGGGAAGTATTATCTTCTATTAATAGTATTATAAATAATAACCAATATTTACAATTATATATTGATTTCTTAAATATTAAAGGGGGAAAGTATAAGGGAACTCTGCCAGTTGAAAAACGAGATGATGATGAATATGAGATAGAGTTTAGGAATGTTTCTTTTAAATATCCAGGGACAGATATTTATGCATTAAAAAATGTTTCAATAAAATTAAA
>DHEX01000099.1:4472-6496 GCA_002400085.1 Clostridiaceae bacterium UBA4839
AAAAAATATGATTATGAAGAATATACGAGATTATTTTCAATTGTATTTCAGGATTTTAAGCTTTTCTCCTTTTCAATTGGGCAAAATGTAGCTGCATCTGTTGATTATGATGAAAATGCTGTAAAGGATGCTTTGGAAAAGGTTGGACTAAAAGAAAGATTGGATAAAATGCCAGAGGGCATTAAGACACCTTTATATAAGGATTTTGATGAAAATGGTGTGGAAATATCAGGAGGGGAGGCTCAAAAGATAGCCCTGGCAAGGTCACTATATAGAGATTCACCTATTATAATATTAGATGAACCAACAGCAGCATTAGATCCTATATCGGAGTTTGATATCTATTCAAAGTTTAATGAAATAGTAGGTACGAAAACTGCTTTTTATATATCCCACAGACTTTCATCCTGCAGATTTTGTGATGAAATAGCAGTGTTTAATGAGGGACAGATAATTCAAAAAGGCACTCATGATGAATTACTAAAGGATACAAACGGAAAATACTATGAGCTATGGAATGCTCAAGCAAAATATTACAATGGAAAAGAGAGCGCATAGGTAAATATAAGGGACATATAAGAACTCTTTTATTTCGCCACATATAATGGTGGTGATGTGGAGTGGTTGTTCTTTAGGAGGTATCTTATATGGAAAATAAAGAAAATAGTTTGTATGATATGTTTTTAAATTATTCATATAGTCAATTAAAGACTTTATTTTAAAATGCAAAAACAAAAGAAGAACAGGATTTCTATATGACTTTATCAAATTTAGCACTACAAAGAGAACAAGCAAAAGTAATAGGTAAATAATATTATGTAACACTATTTATTATGGTATGCCTCAATTGTGCAGATAGTTGACTATTTAAATTGTCTACACAATTGAGGCATACCACATTTAACTTGCCACTTGCCACATGCCTGGCACTTCACAAAAGAAGTGCTCCTGACCTTTTTAAAAACATTTTGATTTCTGTTTCATTAAGATAGGGTTGACCAATAGAAGAATGTGTATTGCCTTCTTTCCTATTTGTGTGAAAGTCTGAGCCGCCGGTATAATAGGAAAAGTTTGATAATGCCATATTAATAAAATAAAATGTATCATAGCAGCTATTAGAGCTATATTTTGCTTCAATTCCATCAAAGGGCAAATTTAAAATTTCCGGGAGATATTTTTGGTTTATACGTGCAGGATGTGCTAACACTACAGATGCTCCAAATGTTTTTAGAAACTTTATTCCTTCAAGAGCAGAAAGACTATTTCCTGAAGCTTCTGTAGTTATAAAACTTCTTAATATACTTCTAACTTGTTTGATTTTGCGGGCTTTTATAAGTTTAAGTATTTCCTGAAAAGTGCTATCTTTATAAAGAGTTCCCCTAAAATAACCTAATATATGAACTTTTTCATTCTTATATCTTGTTGATAGCTCAATTGCTGGGATTACCGATATACCATATTTTTTGCCAGCTTCTGCGGCTTCATTTATTCCATTTACGGTATTGTGATCAGTAATTGCTATGGTGTCGATACCCTCTGCTTTTGCTGCTGCGATTATCTCTGCCGGGCTAAGTTCCCCATCGGATGCAGTAGAATGAATATGAAAATCCCCCTTAGTTAACATATAAAACACCTGTCTTTTTATTATTTGGAGAGGTGCAGCCATTTACCATAAAGCTCTGGATTTGCTACCTTTTTGCATGCTTGACTTTTTTAAATATTTTAATGCATCTTTAAGAGTCAATTTTAGTATATGATAAAAAATAGGTTATTGTACTATGCAATTTTAATTATGATAAAAGCTGGCAGGGGGCATTTAGAGGAATTTATAATATTTTGCCGAAATATTGCAAAGAAGTGATTGCTTGTGAAAATTGATATGAATTATGTAAAGAATATTATGGTGGAAATATTAAATAAACAGCATGAGACATTGCAAGATGTTTCATGCTGTTTTAATATATACTTTAAATTAATTCCTGCTTTTATTTAGGTTTACTAACAAACATTTGAGAAAACATATT
>DHEX01000118.1 GCA_002400085.1 Clostridiaceae bacterium UBA4839
TAGCTGTCAATTTCTCCATTACTCACTGCACTAGCAGTGGACGAAAGTGCATCCTCAAAGCAATCTGTATACCAATCGTTATAAACTACCCAATTATCTTCTTTATTAATAAGTGTAACCCAATGCCTTATCCCTACCCCAAAAGCATTTAATACTGGTTCTTCATCATCCGTGTACATATACTCAAATTTATAACTTTCCTCAAGATAAAGCTTTAACTTGTTACCTTCCATCTTACTATTTTTTATTCTTACTGTACTTTCTACATTTCTAAACTCAATGTCTCTTTCAGAAGACCACTTATCTAAATATCTTATTCGTTTCAATTCATGCTCTAATGCCCATTTGCCATATCTTTGAGAGGTATCGAATAGCTTTGGCAGCTCACTTGCATCATGGGTAACAAATGCCTTTGACCGCAAATTATAAATTTTTTCCACTTCATCTTTTATTTCATCTTCGCTCTTTGGCTCAACTTCACCCTTTGGTTCACTGCATAAAGCACTTTTTTCAGCAGCCTTATAGGATTTAAAGCTGCATAAAATGCAGATTAATAAGATAATTGAGCCAAACAATATTTCGTCTTTGAGTTTTGATGGAAAAGCCATACTCATCACTCCTGTTTATTAAATGTTTTCCCGATGGTTACCATCCGTAATACCCCGCTTAATGCGGGGAATAACGGATACTGCGCCTCTTGATCATTCCATATAAAATAATATCTATTTTAGTATGACCATTAAAATACAGTTTAATCTAATGTAATTTATTTAAAAATTGACGTTATATAGAAAAAAAAGCAATCCCATGCTGTTTTAGAGCATGGGATTTAAAAACGGGGGAATCATTATTAACTATTTTTCAACTTTTTTTTCAACTTTTTTTCCATTGTCTGTTCCTTCAAAGGCATTTATATACATTTGTTTAATTTCACTTACTAACGGATATCTTGGATTAGCTCCTGTACACTGATCATCAAATGCCTCTACACTCATTTCATCTAAAGTAGCATAGAAGTCTTCACTTGAAACTCCTGCTTCCTTTATAGTCTTTGGCAAATGAACTTTTGCTTTTAATTCATCTATTGCCTTAATTAAAAGTTCAACCTTTTCCTCTTCAGTGTTTCCGCCAAGTTTTAAATAATCAGCAATTACACTATATCTCCATTTAGCATTTGGATATTTATATTGTGGGAATGCCGCCTGCTTTCTTGGATTGTCAACTGCATTAAATCTTATTGACTCATCAAGTAAAAGTTCAATTGCAACTCCATGTGCAATATGGTGTTTTGATCCAAGCTTATGTGCCATTGAGTGGCATACTCCAAGGAATGCATTTGCAAAAGCCATACCTGCCATACATGAAGCATGAGCCATTTTTTCTCTTGCCTTTTCATTTGTTGACCCCTCACTATATGCAGCTGGCAAATACTTAAATATAAGTCTTATAGATTCAAGCGCAAGTCCATTTGTAAATTCTGATGCATGAACTGAAACATATGCCTCTATAGCATGGGATAGAGCATCAATTCCAGATGCTGCTGTAAGCCCCTTTGGCATATTCATCATTAATTCAGCATCAACAATTGCCATATCAGGTGTTAACTCATAATCTGTAAGAGGATATTTTATCCCAGTCTTTTCATCTGTGATAACTGCAAAAGGTGTAACTTCAGAACCTGTTCCTGATGTTGTAGGGATACATACAAGCATTGCCTTATCACCCATATGAGGGAAAGTGTATACTCTCTTTCTTATATCCATAAATCTCATAGCAAGATCTTCAAACCTAACTTCAGGATGCTCATACATAATCCACATAATCTTTGCAGCATCCATTGGTGAACCTCCGCCAACTGCAATAATTGTATCTGGTTTGAAGCTGTTCATTTCTTCTGCACCCTTCCTTGCAACTTCAAGTGTTGGGTCTGGTTCAACATCTGAGAATATTTTTATTGCCATACCGTTTTTCTCAAGGGTTTTTACAATTGGATTTAAGAATCCCATCTTATAAAGTGCTCTATCAGTAACAACAAATGCTCTCTTTTTGCCCATAGTTTTTAACTCTCTTAAAGCTTCTGCTGTGCATCCAAATTTAAAATATATTTTTTCTGGGACTCTAAACCAAAGCATATTCTCTCTCCTCTCAGCAACGCTCTTTATATTTATAAGATGTTTAACTCCTACGTTTTCAGATATGGAGTTTCCACCCCATGAACCGCAGCCAAGTGTAAGTGATGGCGGCAATTTGAAATTGTATATATCTCCAATAGCTCCTTGGGAAGCTGGCATATTAACAATAGTTCTTCCAGTTTTCATTCTTTCTCCAAACTTTTCAATTCTATCCCTTGATTTAACTTGGTCTGTATAAAGAACAGAAGTATGTCCAAATCCACCAAGCTCTACAAGAGCTTCTGCTTTATCTAGAGCCTCATCAAAACTTCCTGCCTTATACATTGCAAGCATTGGTGAAAGCTTTTCATGAGCAAATGGTTCTTCAGCTCCTACAGATTCAACTTCTCCAATTAAAACTTTTGCATCCTCAGGAACTTTAACTCCTGCCATTTGTGCAATCTTAAAAGCACTTTGTCCAACTATTTTTGGATTTACTGAACCACTATTTATAAGAATTATTTTTCTTACTTTATCTATTTCATCCTTCTTGAGTATATATGCTCCTCTTTCTTTAAACTCCTTTTTAACTTCTTCATAAACCTTATCTAATACTATTACTGATTGTTCTGATGCGCAAATAACTCCGTTATCAAAAGTCTTTGAAAGAAGTATTGAGTTCACTGCCATTTTAATATGAGCTGTTTCATCAATTATAGCAGGAGTATCCCCTGGCCCAACGCCTATTGCTGGTTTTCCTGATGAATAAGCTGATTTAACCATTCCCGGTCCACCTGTTGCAAGAATTAAATCTGATTCACTCATTACAAGCTTTGAAAGCTCAATAGATGGTTCNNGCTGCAATAGTTGATTTCTTTGCTTTTGGATGCGGTGAAAAAATAACACCGTTTCTTGTTTTAAGTGCTAAAAGTGACTTAAATATTGCTGTAGATGTCGGGTTTGTCATTGGAACTATGGCTGCAATAACTCCCTTTGGCTCTGCAATTTTTTCTATTCCAGAAGCTTCATCTCTTTCTATCACACCGCAGGTTTTTTCATCTTTATATTTATTGTATACATATTCCGAGGCAAAATGGTTCTTTATAACCTTATCTTCTACAATCCCCATCCCTGTTTCTTCAACTGCTATCTGAGCAAGCTTGATTCTTGAATTATTTGCTGCCATAGCTGCCTGCCTGAATATTTCATCTACCTGTTCCTGACTATATGTAGCAAATATTTTTTGTGCCTTTCTTACCTCTTTCATCTTTAACTTTAATTCTTCAGCATTAGTAACTGACATTTTTTTAACACCTCTTTCTTTATATTTAAGCATTTATATCTTAATATTCATTGTTTACTGTTTAATTATATAACGGTTTTACAAAAAAATCTACACTTTTCGTTAAATTTTTATCAATAATTTTATTATTTTATTTTTTGCAAAAATATAATGAGGTCCTAAAAGTTAAAATACCCATTAAATTATTAAATATACGTTTGCCATATTGGTAAGTTTAAGCTTCTATAGCCAATTTGTGCTAAAAGAGTGTTATTTATTTATCATGGTTATCATTGATATTAACTATATATGTACAGCCAGGTATTGATAATATTTTAACATTAATATAAAAAGGTAGGGATCGGTCTTGACCGTTCCGCCCTCCCAAATTCAGATCGCCCTGCAAATGCCATGAAATGAAATTGTTACTGGGTGTTGGCACCGTTCCCCTCTCCTAGATTCTGCTCGTCCATCAACGGAACGGTCAAGACCGTTCCCTACAGCTATATTTTTTACCTTAGGGCATCAAAGTAAATGAGGGCTATTTTATAACAGCCCCGACATTCACTTTGAAATATTTACGTTGAAATTATTTTCCTCTCCCTTACTTCACATTCTTCTATAACTTCTTCATAACTTTCCATGAGCTTATCAAAAATTCTATCCCAGCTCTTACCTTTTGCATGTCTCAATCCATTTTTAGCAAATGCTTTTCTTAAATCCTCGTTTAAAATTAACTTTTCTACTGCCTTATAAAAATCTTCTGTATCCTTTTCACCACATAAAAATCCATTATACCCATCTATCACATTTTCAAAAATTCCGCCTTTTTTACATGCCACGGTTGGAAGACCTGAGGCCATTGCTTCTAAAATTACGTTGCCATAAGTTTCTGTTGATGATGGAAATAAAAATATGTCTGAAGAAGCATAAACTTTTGAAAGCTCTTCACCTTGTAAAAAGCCTGTAAAAGTAACATTCTTAAAATCACTTTTGACTATATCCTTCTTCATTGGTCCATCCCCAACCATAACAAAATGAATCTTATCCTCATACTTTTCATTTAACATTTTTGCAGTATCAATGAATACATCCATGTCCTTTTCTGCCGCAAATCTTCCTACATATAAAATAGCAAGCTTATGATCAAAACCATTTCTTTCTCTGAAATTTATATCCCTATATTTTGGAGAAAATACATCTATATCAATACCATTATTCACCACCTCGAAATTGCCTATCCCATGATTTTCTAAAAGTTCATAACTCGACTGGGATGGGCAGTAATTTCTATCACATTTCCCATGAAACCATCTAAAGTATTTCCATGATAAATCCTCTATAAGCTTAAAATTATAATAATTAAGATACTGACCAAAATTTGTATGATAATGAGAAACCAAAGGAATATTATATTCCTTTGCATATTTTATTCCGCAAAGTCCAATATTAATTGGAGTCATCACATGAATGATATCAGGTTTAAAATCCCCCATAGCTTTTACTATATATGGATATATTGGTACGGATAATCTGCATTCAGGGTATAATATAAATTTCATACTCTTACATCTTATTATATTTGAATCCTCGCATTTTTCACCCACATTTGGTGCTAAGACCATATATTCAATGTCATTATCCTTAAAGTACTTGACCAATCTTTCCGTAGTTAGCGCGACTCCATTTATTTCTGGGGCATATGTGTCTGTAAATATAGCAACTTTCATATATTAAACTTCCTTTCTAACTCTCATTGTTAATTCCTAGGTCTACTATATAGACGTAAAATCCCCCTTATAAACTGCATTCTATTATAATAACTCTTTTATATATCATTTCCTATCTTTCTATATTTATTGTAATAAACATTTCTTAAGAATAAATTACAAAATCTTTAACATTTCATAAGAAAATAAATAATTAACACTCTTAAACAAAATAATACACCTAATTTAATAATTCTCCATATTCTTGGTCATAATAAAATAATCAATATAAATTAATTCGTTTCATATTAATTTAAAAGGGAGGAGTGCTAAAAAATGAAACTTGAAATTGGTAACTTTCATGTAAAGGATATCATTTTTGGAGGAAGTACATCTTTTTCTAATGGAATTTTAACAATCAACAAAAAAGAATGTTTAGACTTTGTAATGTCAGATGAACATATAACAGAAGCTGAGCTTTATATTGTAAAGCCTGGGGATAAAGTAAGACTTTGTCCTGTAAAAGAAGCAATTGAACCAAGGGTTAAGTTAAATGGAGATCCTCTTTTCCCTGGTTATACTGGGGAACTTGTTCAAGCTGGAAATGGAAAATGCCACGCTCTAAAGGACTGCAGCCTTCTTGTTGTTGGAAAGCACTGGGGAGGATTTCAGGATGGGCTTATTGATATGAGCGGTGAAGGTGCAAAATATACTTATTTTTCACAGCTTAAAAATATTGTTCTTGTTGCTGATACGGATGAAGATTTTGAAAAGCATGAGCAGCAGAAAAAAAATAAAGCACTTAGAATGGCAGGGCACAAGCTTGCTGAATTTATTGGCGGGTGCGTAAAGGATTTAAAGCCAGAAGATGTTGAAACTTACGAGCTTGAACCAGTTACAAAGAGAGATGAAAAGACTGCAAAACTTCCTTCTGTTGTTTATGTAATGCAGCCTCAATCTCAAATGGAGGAGATGGGATATAACGATCTTGTTTATGGATGGGATACAAATCATATGCTTCCTACTTTTATGCATCCAAATGAGGTACTTGATGGTGCAGTAATATCTGGGAGCTTTATGCCCTGCTCTTCAAAATGGGCAACCTATGACTTTCAAAACTGCCCAACAATAAAAAGGCTTTATAAAGAGCATGGAAAAACATTAAACTTCCTCGGGGTTATAATGTCAAATCTTAATGTTGCTCTTGAACAAAAGAATAGATCTGCTTTATTTGTAGCTCAAATTGCAAAATCTTTAGGCGCAGATGGTGCAATTGTAGCAGAAGAAGGGTATGGAAACCCTGATGCTGACTTCGTAGGATGTATAGTGGCCCTTGAAGATGCAGGAGTCAAAACTGTTGGTGTAACAAATGAATGTACAGGAAGGGACGGAAAATCACAACCTCTTGTTGCACTTGATGAGAAGCTTACTGCTATAGTCTCAACTGGAAACGTATCAGAGCTTATAGAACTTCCGCCAATGGAAACAGTTTTAGGGGAACTTGAATCATTAGCAAGGGATGGTCTTTCAGGCGGATGGGCTAATGATGAAATATTAGGGCCATCAGTAAGATCCGATGACTCAATTATAATGGAAAACAATGCGATGTTCTGTGGTGACATGATTATTGGATGGTCACCTAAAACCATGAGGGAATTTTAAGAAGGAATTTTAGGAGGTGGTCTAATGAAAAAGGCTATAATGTACGTAAACCAATTTTTTGGACAAATTGGCGGAGAGGATAAGGCAGATTTTAAACCAGTTATAAAGTGCGGTCTTGTAGGGCCTGCAGTTGAGCTTCAAAAACATCTTGATGCAGAAGTTACGCATACTATTATCTGTGGTGATAACTTTATAGGTTCAAATACAGAAAAGGCTATGGAAATTATTATGGGATTTTTAAAGGATAAAGAATTTGACATATTCTTCGCAGGACCTGCTTTCCAAGCTGGAAGATATGGCGTTGCCTGCGGGCAAGTTTGCAAAGCTGTTAAGGAAAAGTTTAATATTCCTGTAATAACTTCAATGCATATTGAAAACCCTGGGGTTGAAATGTTTAAAAAGGATATGTATATCTTTAAGGGCGGACACAGCGCTGCAAAGATGAAAGATGATGTAAAGGCAATGGCTGCATTTGGAAATAAGCTCTTAAAAGGAGAAGAAAATTTAGGAGCAGATGAAGAAGGCTACTATGCCAGGGGAATAAGACATCAGGTTTGGAGAAAAGATGGCGTTATGGCCGCTGACAGAGCAGTTGAAATGACTATTAAAAAGTTAAATGGGAAGCCTTACGAAACAGAACTTCCTATGCCAAAAATGGATAGGGTTCCAATTGCACCAGCTATAAAGGATTTGAGTAAAGCTGTTATCGCATTGGTAACAAGTGGGGGCATTGTTCCTATTGACAATCCTGATAGAATTCAGTCTGCTTCTGCAACAAGATGGGGCAGATATAATATTGAAGGAATTGATGATTTAAAGGAGGGGGTATATAAAACAATACATGCAGGCTATGATCCTGCTGCTGCCGATGCTGATCCGGATGTTGTTGTTCCTCTTGATGTTATGAGGGCTTATGAAAAAGAAGGAAAGATAGGAAGGCTTCACAATTACTTCTATTCAACAGTTGGAACAGGCACAACCCAAGGTGAAGCTGCAAGGATGGCAAATGAAATGATACCATACCTTAAAGAGGATGAAGTTGATGCAATTATACTCACATCCACTTGAGGAACCTGCACACGTTGCGGCGCAACGATGGTAAAAGAATTTGAAAGAGCAGGTTTTACAATAGTTCAAATGGCTAACCTTATTCCAGTTGCAAAAACTGTAGGTTCAAACAGAATAGTTCCTACAATTTCAATACCATATCCACTTGGGGACCCTGCAACAACTAAAGAGGAGCAATGGAAGTTAAGATATTATAGGGTTGGGGTAGCACTTGATTCTCTCACAACTGATATTAAAGAACAAACTGTTTTTAAGGTTAAAATATGATGTAATATTCATTAATTATGCAGGGATTCCTTAATTTAAAGGCATCCTTGCAATCCCTTTAAATTTTAAATTAGGAGGGCAACATATGAATAGAAATAATACTGACAATAGTGGAAAGCCATCCCAGCAAGTTTACTATATTTCTCTTATTATTACCTTTATTATTGTTGCATGGGCTATATTTGCTCAAACTAACTTTACAAATACAGCCAACTACCTTTTAAACTCCCTTACAAATAACTTTGGATGGGCATACCTTTTATCCATGTCTATTTTTGTTGTTTTCGCAATTGTTTTAGCATTTAGCAAGTATGGAAATATAAAGCTTGGCCCTGACGACTCAAAGCCTGACTACAGCACATCATCTTGGTTTGCCATGCTCTTTGGCGCAGGAATGGGAGTTGGGCTTGTATTTTGGGGTGTTGCAGAGCCTATATCCCATTATATTGCACCACCAACAGGGATACAGCCGGGCTCTGTCGAAGCTGCAGACTTTGCAATGAAATCCTCCTTTATGCACTGGGGAATTCACCCTTGGGCAAATTACAGCATAATAGGCCTTGCTCTTGCATATTTTCAGTTCAGAAAGGGTAAGCCAGGCCTTATAAGCAGTATATTTGAGCCTCTCATAGGCGAAAAGGCTGTAAACGGCTTTTGGGGTAAACTTATAGATATTTTTGCAGTTTTTGCAACTGTAGCAGGGGTTGCTACATCCTTAGGGCTTGGGACCCTGCAGATAAACAGCGGGCTTAAATATCTTTTTGGGATTCCCGAAACAAAGTTTGTCCAAATTTCTATAATCGTTGTTATAACTATTATTTACATCTGGTCTGCAGTTAGTGGAATTGAAAAAGGTATAAAGTTAATATCAGATATTAATTTATATCTTGCTTTTGGAATAATGATCTTATCCTTTCTCGTAGGACCTTCAGTTAAAATAATAAACTCATTAATTAACGGCTTTGGATCATATATAGGAACCATCATTCAGGATAGCCTTCATATTGAAGCTTTTGGCGACAATACATGGGTTAATGCATGGAGAATATTTTACTGGGCATGGTGGATTGCATGGGCTCCATTTGTGGGCACATTCATTGCAAGGATTTCAAAAGGAAGAACTATTAGAGAATTTGTTCTTGGAGTTATAATTGCCCCCTCTATTGCATCTTTCATATGGTTTGCAGTTTTTGGGACTATGGGAATAAATCTTGGCTTTACAGGGCAGATGTCAATGGAAGCATTAAAGGCTACAGTAGCTTCACCGGAAACTGCTTTCTTTGTTGTAATGAAGCACTATCCTTTAGGAAGCCTGCTGTCATTTATTGCAGTATTCTTACTTGGAACTTTCTTTATAACTTCTGCAAATTCAGCCACCTTTGTACTTGGAATGTTAAGCTCTAATGGGGATTTAAACCCACCAAGAAATAAACAATTTGTTTGGGGAATTTTACAAGCACTTCTTGCAACGGCTCTTTTACTTGCAGGAGGCTTAAAGTCCCTGCAGACAGCATCTGTTGCAGCTGCTTTCCCATTTATATTTGTTATGTTATTAGCCTGCATATCCCTCTGGAAAGCACTTTCACAAGAAACAATATAATTATCTT
>DHEX01000018.1 GCA_002400085.1 Clostridiaceae bacterium UBA4839
TCTTGTGACTACAGCTGCTTTTATAGGAGCAGGCGGACTTGGATACTTAGTTTATTCAGGTGTACAAACTGTTAATAATAATATGATATTAGCAGGGGCTATTCCTGCTTGTGTACTTGCTATTTTTTTAGATCACATTATTGGTAAAATAGAAGATGTAGCAACCCCTCAGGGAATAAAAGCATCATCTTCAGATAATAGTAATAAAAAAAGCAAACCATTATTTAATATAAAAAAGTATAAAAAACCATTGGCAATATTAATTCTCATAGCTATTTTTGCGGGAATATTTATGGGCTATGGTAAAAAGGAAGAGACAATAGTAGTAGGTTCAAAAAACTACAATGAGCAATTGGTTTTAGGGAATATGATTGCCTCTTTAATAGAAAATAAAACTAATTATAAGGTTGAACGAAAAATGAATTTAGGTGGATCTTCTGTAGTATTTAATTCTATAAAATCAGGTGATATAGACATATATGTAGAATATACAGGTGTGGCTCTTGTAAATATAATGAAAAAAGAAGCCATAAGTGATCCAAATGAAGTTTATAATATAGTTAAAGATGCTTTTAAAAAGGATTATAATATAGAATGGTTAAAGCCATTAGGTTTTAATAATACTTATGCATTAGCAGTGAAACAGGAGCTTGCAAATAAGTATAATTTAAATACTATTTCAGATTTAGCAAAGGTCAGCAGTGATTTTGACCTAGGATGTACTATGGAATTTGCAAATAGAATGGATGGTTATCTTGGATTACAAAAACTTTACAATTTAAATTTTAAAAATGTAAAGGGTATAGATGGCGGGCTTCGATATACTGCACTTCAAAATAATGAAACCCAAGTTACAGATGCATTTACTACAGATGGATTGCTGCAAAAATTTAATTTAAAACTTCTAAAGGATGATAAAAAATTATTTCCACCTTATTATGCAGTTCCTATAGTAAGGGAAGATACATTGAAAAAGTATCCTGAAATAAAGCCTGTGCTGTTGAGCTTGGAGGGGAAAATTACAGCTGAAGATATGCAAAAATTAAATTATAGAGCAGATGAAGGTGAAGACCCTAGAAAAGTTGCAGAAGATTTTTTAAGAGCTAAAAAATTAATAGACTAGGGACAGATAAGTAATCTTCTACTTCAATAGAGAACAATTGTTATATGTCCCAAATGTTTATATATACTTGACAAAAGTACCCAATTAAGTTTATAATAAAATTACTTTCTTTGCACTGCGTATAAAACTACAGTACAAACTGAGCAGGCGATGAACCTTTTATGGGTTTATGGGGCTGGGCTAGTGGCATGGCAACAAATGATGGTAACACGCATTTGTGGGACGACAATATTGTTCCATTTATGCGTGCTTTTTTTATGCTTATTAGTATAGAATTTGCTCCAATTTATAAGGCAGTATTTCAATGCAGAAACAAAACAAACAGTTAACATTCCCAGTCATGGGAACATGCATCAGGGACTCTCCTTAGATGAAGTTAAAGAGCTACGTAAAAATATGGAGAAAACCGCATCCCTGAAGAAAAAAAGTATCAATATGGAAGATCATACTTGTTTAGATTTAAAGTCCACTTGTCTATATTTTTCTTATTGTAGCTGCGCATTAAATTTAAATTACATAAGTATAATTACAAGTTGCATAAGTATAATTATGATATTGAAATAATAGTAATAAGAGAGTTAAAATAAATGTAATTATAATCAGATGTATTATTGTTTTGTACATGATGTCAATGGTGCATAATGAGGGAAAAGAGGGGATATACTATGGCGAAGTTAAAGATTGAGCCAATTAAAGAGCCTAATAAAATGATTAACTATTGGAAGAAAGAAAAATTTGTTGTATTTTGTATAATAGTATTTGGATTATCCTTCAATATTTCAACTGTTTTAGGCCCTATTTATCAAGGAAAGCTTATAGATTCAATTCTTAATGGCGGAAGCTTACGCACTACAGTGAAAATAGGAATTACTTTTGTTGCAATAATTGTATGCATTCAAGTACTGCGTTATTTTAAACGTTTTTATGTAAGGCGTTTTGCAAACAACACCAGTGCTTCTATGCGTCTTATGATATACAATAACATAATGCATAAAAGTATTTCTGAACTTGGCAGTGAAAATATAGGCAACCTTATGACAAGAGCTATTTCTGATGTGGATTTATGCGTGGAGGGTATGAGAAAATTCACCACAGAAATATTTGATACTGGTGTTCTCATGGCAGCCTATATAGTATCTATGTTTATATATGATTGGAAAATAACTTTATTTTCTACTCTTTTTATTCCTGTTGCAATGATAATTGCTGAAAAATTAAAAAGTGTTATTTACAAGTATTCTGCTGCATTCCGCAAAAAAAGCAGTGAAGTTGCAGATATCACGTATGATGCAATTGAAAATTCAATGGTTTACCGTGCAAATGGTATGGAATCCCAAAACAGATTAAGCTATAATGATGAATTAGAAGATTTGAAGGATAAGGCAGTTAAAGCCGATATATTAGAAAGTTCTATGCAACCTATTTATAATGTTATAGCAATGATTGGAATAATAATAGTTATCTATCTTGGTGGGACAAAGGTAATTAATAGCGGCTGGACTGTGGGAGTTTTTTCTACATATATTACAATGTTTATTGCTACGGCAAAGAAAGCAAGTAAAGCGTCCAAGCTATTTAACTCCGTGCAAAAATCTCAAGTTTCATGGAAACGAATTAAACCTTATCTTACAGAATATGAAAGTAAGGATACAAGCTGTCATATAGATAGGGATAATACAGCTCTTTCAGTAAAAAATCTTGGTTTCTGCTATGGAGAAAGCAAAGAGAATATTATTGAAAATATAAGCTTTGAAGGAAGAAAAGGAGAAATTATAGGCGTTACAGGGCCTATTGCTTCTGGTAAATCTACACTGGGTTTATCTTTTCTTGGGCTATACCCATACATTGGCAGTATAAAAATAGATGGTAAAGAGCTAAAAGATTATTCAGAGTATGAACGAAGCCAAATGATATCCTATTTAGGTCATGATCCTCAGCTTCTTTCTGATACAATTTATAATAATATTACTCTTGGGAGTGGAAAAGATATAAATTCTGTTTTAAAGGATGTCTGCTTTGATACTGATTTAAAATCAATGCCTGAGGGTCAAGATACATTAGTTGGAAACGGCGGAGTCAGATTAAGCGGCGGTCAGCAGTCAAGAATAGCACTTGCAAGAACTCTTATTAATAAAAATAAAATAATAGTATTGGACGATCCGTTTTCAGCAGTTGATATGAAAACAGAAGAAAAAATTATTAAAAATATAAAAAACAATTATAAAAACAGTTTAATAATATTAATTTCTCACCGTCTAACTATTTTTAGTGAAGTTAATCAGATTATACTTCTTCATGGAGATAAAACAGCAGAATATGGTACACATAATGAGCTTATGAAAAGCTCTGAACTTTATAGGACAATATATAATTTGCAGTGCACAAATGGTGGTGATAATGATGAAAGATAGTTTGGTTAATAGATCCATTGTTAAAGTAATTAAAGAAAATATTAAGACAAATTTACTATTAGTTTTTGTTATTATTGGCGCTGTTTTAACAAGTTTAATTCCTCCTCAAGTTTTAAAGCATATTATTGATTTTAACCTTGTGCCGAAAAATAATGATAAGCTACTTACATCAGCATTTGCTTATATGGCAGCTATTTTGTTTATTGGTGTTTTTGATTTCCTAAAAGAAGCTTTGATAACGATTTTGGGACAAAAGGTTACTAAGGAAATCCGTGTTGAAATGGCAGAAAAGCTTGAAAAAATAAATGCAAGGTTTTTTTCTTCTAATGAGTCAGGAGTAGTTGTTTCACGATTTACCAACGATGTTGATGCAATAAGCTCCATGTTTACAAGTGGGATTATAGGCATGGTAGTTGACTGTTTTAAGATTATAGGCATTGTTATTTCCATTTGGATGTTTAGTGCAAAGCTTGGAGTAATCGTGCTCATAATACTTCCTATTATTTATGCAATTACCAGAACTTTTCAAAAAAGAATGTTGAAGTCACAAACAGAAAACCGAATTTTGGTAGGCAAGGTAAACAATCATATTTCAGAAAGCTTTAAAAATGCACAGATGATTAAATCATACAGCAAAGAAGACTATATGGAAAAGAAATATGTTGGATATTTAATGGAGAACTTTAAAACTATTGAAAAAGTCAACTTTTATGATTCTGTGTTTCCCCCAATTATCCAAATTATCCGAGCAAGCGTTATTGCTGTTATTGTAATATTATCTCATAGACAGCTTAATTTTTTGGATATATCGGTAGGTATGGTGGCAGCAACAATTGAATTGATTTCTAATTTATTTGCACCAATTGAAAGTTTAGGTATGGAGCTTCAAAGTATACAGCAGGCAATATCAGGCATTCAAAGGGTAAACGACTTTTATAATGAACCTGAAGATGATTGTAAAAATAGTGAACTGAAATCAGATAATATTATACCAACTCGTGAGAAGATAGATCTTTCATTTAATGATATAAGTTTTTATTATGATGAAGGAACTGACATATTAAAAAATATTAATATAAAAATAAATTCACAAGAAAAAGTTACTTTTGTAGGTAGAACAGGCGTTGGGAAATCTACTTTATTCAGGTTGATTATGGGCTTGCTAAAGCCAACAAAAGGAAGTATAACCATAAATGGAGTAGATGTTTACAGTATACCTAATTCTGAGAAGCGTAAGGTATTTGGATATGTAAATCAAAATTTTCATATGATAAAAGGTACAGTAGCAGAGCAGGTTAGTTTAAGGGATAAAAGTATTACAAGGGAACAAATCGAGGATGCACTGAATTTTGTTGGGCTGTCAGATTATGTAGCCACTTTAGAAAATGGCTGTGATACTGAAGTAACTAATGGTAATATTTTTTCACAGGGACAAAAACAGCTGCTAGCTATTGCAAGAGCAATTGTGACCAACCCTCCTATTTTGCTTCTTGATGAGATTACTGCAAATCTTGACTCTATTACTGAAGAAAAAGTTGTGTCTGTACTGAAAAAAGCAGGTGAAGCACACACAATATTATCTATATCTCATCGTTTATCATCGATGATAAACAGCGATACTGTGGTTATATTAGAAAAAGGAAGAGTTAAAAACATGGGCTCTCCTGAAATGCTTTTACAAAATGATGAGTGGTATCGCAGTCATGTTGCACTTGAGAAGCTTACTTGGAGTTAATTCAGAGAGGCGTATCATCGTCCATACCATGCTTAAGGCGAGGTATAACGGATGATATGCCCTATAAATACAAAGGGGAATAAATTATTAATGATTTAAAGGGGGCGTTATAGTGAGTAATAAATATGGATGGTTAATATATAATGGCAGCTTAATATCAAATAAATTTACAGAGATAAATAACCGATATAAAGAATCTGCAAAAAAAAAGGGAATTGATTTAGATTTAATAAAAAATAATGAAATATACAGCTTGGTAGAAAATGGTTCAACAGCTATAAAGATGGATTCTGATAAATTAAATCCGGATTTCATACTTTTTATGGATAAAGATATTAGACTTGCAAGGCATTTAGAAAAATTAGGATATAGACTTTTTAACAGTTCAAAAACAATAGAATTATGTGATGATAAAATATCGACATACCAAGTTTTATCTGATAATAACATTAAAATGCCTAAAACCTTATTTTCCCCAATGATGTTTAAGGGAACAAAGGAAAATGATAATAAATTTATAGACTTTATTGAGAAGGAATTTAAATATCCTATAATAATAAAGGAAGCATTTGGTTCTTTTGGGGCGCAGGTTTATTTAGTTAAAAACCAAGAAGAGCTAATAAAAAAAAGAAATGAACTTCTTTATGTACCTCATCTATATCAGGAATTTATCAGCTCCAGCCGGGGCAGAGATGCTAGATTACATGTGGTAGGGGATAAAGTAGTAGCATCAATGCTTCGAACTTCAGATACGGATTTTAGGGCAAATCTTGCAAATGGGGGAAAGATGCACAAATTTGAACCACCTGAATCTTTTGTGAAATTAGCTGTAAAAGCATCCAAGCTATTAGGTGCTGATTTTTCTGGAGTAGATATATTGTTTGGGGAAGAAAATGAACCAATTATTTGTGAAGTTAATTCTAATGCCCATATAAAAAATATATATGATTGTACAGGAGTAGATGTAGCTGGATGCATTTTTGATTACATCTTGATGAATTTATAAAATGAATAGGGGATTTTTAATATATAATAGGGAAGATTATTGCAAAAATAATTGGTTTGCTCAGAGCTTTATAAGCAATGCTCCCTTATATAACATGAATATAGAATTGCTTTTAACAGATGAAATTACAATAGGAATAAAAGAAAACAAATTATTTGTAAATAGAGGAGAAAAAGAGCTAGAGGTTCCAGATTTTGTTATCAACAGAAGCAGGGAGAGTATTATCGGATCTCATTTTGAATTGATGGGCTGCAAAGTTTTTAATTCTTCATATGTCACTGAAATATGCAATAATAAAGCTAAAACCCATCAAATTGTAAATAGTAAAGGTATTAATTCAGTAAAAACTTTGTTATGTGATAGAAGATATTTTTCGGTTAATAACATTAATTTAAATTTTCCTATAATATTAAAATCACTTGGCGGACATGGAGGAAATGAAGTATATAAGATAAATAACAGTGACGAATTAAATAAGCAAATTTCTGCTTTAAATAATGACGGATTTGTTTTGCAGGAAATGTGCTCTAACCCCGGCATAGATATTAGAGTTTTTGTTATAGGAAAAGAAATAGTAGCAGCTGTTAAGAGATATTCAAGTAAGAGCTTTAAAGCAAATTTTTCTTTGGGTGGGGAATCAGAGGCATATTCTTTAAATCCAAATGAATTATGTATTGTTAAAAAGATAATAAATTTATTTAATTTTGACTTTGCTGGTATAGATTTTATCTTAGATAAAAATGGTGATTTTCTTTTTAATGAGATTGAAGATGTAGTTGGCTGCAGGACGTTATATAAAAATTATAATATTGATGTAGTCAAGAAATATTTAGAACATATAAAAAATCAACTTTGAAAGCAATCTACCATTTAATTCCAAAAAATTGGGGACAGTTAAGAAATTAAGGAAAGTTAAGGGACGGTTAAGCTTTTTTTAGTATATTTTAGCCCAAAAGTCATTAACCGTCCCCTAATTCTACAAAAGTCATTAACCGTCCCCTAATTCTATACAATTGTTGTTAACCGTCCCCCTAGGTTTCTACTAGGTTTTTGCTAAAAAAGCTTAACTATCCCTAGTATTTTTGGACAAGTTAACTATTTTAAATTACAAATCCGCCATTTGGACTGATTATTTGACCAGTTATAAAGTCTGCAGCATCAGATGCTAAAAATAATGCACAAGAAGAAATATCTTTTGGTGTTCCAAGCCGCAG
>DHEX01000042.1 GCA_002400085.1 Clostridiaceae bacterium UBA4839
AGTTCTGTATATGCTGTACAAAAGTGGATCTTTACCGTTTAAATTAATCATAATTGATAAAAATACTATGCAAGCAATACTTGTAGATTGGTTCCACTTAAAAGTATTGCACAAATATATAATTATTATAATTCCTACCCCACATAAAAACGCATTGCCTGGATAAATAAGTGCAAAAATATATCCGATAGCTGCACCTAAAATAGTACCATACATTCTATTTCTTCCTGCTTTAAAAGAAGCTTTTACAGAGCTTTGCATTGAAATAATTGCAGCTATGGCAGTATAAAAAGGGGACTGCAGCTTCATTAAGTTAGCAATAATAATAGAAATAGTTACAGCCAATGCTGTTTTTATGTTTCTCATCCCTATCTGCATTTAATCACCACATATCTAACAAAATTTATATATACTATATTATATTGAAATCCAATTTAAATCAATTGGACTCAATGCATAGGATATTATTACTGCAATTAAAGCTTTAACATACCATGGTGTATCTTTGTGTTTAAATGCAAGATATAAAACATAAAGCTCTTTTTTAGCTTTATTTCCCTTTTCCTTTAACTTTTCTAAATTTATTCCTTTCACTCTTCATCTCTTCTATTACTTTATTTAATACAAGCAAATATTATTGCAATGCATCCTTATAAGTACATTTTATCATGAATTGTGAAACCTATATATACAATAAAAAAATTAAAATTTAAACAAAAAAAAGGACTCCACAGCTCAAATGTTTATTCTAAGGTTTCTATGCCAAGTGCGCAAGAATAATTTTAATTGAGCTGTGGAATCTATTTATATATTCCCCGCTTTTTTATTTTTTTATACATATGTTAAAAAATATTTATTGCCTTTCTATTATTTTTCCTATATACACTGTTATTAAAAAATCTGCAATTTCATATATGTTTTAATGGGTCCCAAGTGTTCCAAGGGTTCGGCATCTTTTTTCCGTTTTCATAAATACAAAGCTGCCAAGAGCCATAAATACAACCATAAATATCAGTATTAGAATAAACTCAGTCTTAAGGGGCATAATTGGTGTCTGGCCAATAAGAATTGCCCTGCTGCTGTCGTAAATGTATGTTAAAGGAATTGAAAGCGATATTGTCAGAAAAAACTTTGGTAATACCTTTATTGGGAAAAAGCTCCCTGATAATGCTGAAACAAGAGAACTTGTAATATCAATTATTCCATTTGCCTCTTTGGCTAACAGTACAAGTGATGCAATTATAAGCCCAAGTCCAAGCATTCCTATAATTCCAGGTATTAAAAATGCAATTTCTTCTAATATATTTGGAGTTATTTTAAAACCAAATATAAAGTGACATATAACTCCAGTTATTATTATTTCAAGAGTTGAAACTACAAAATTAAAAGTACTTTTACTAGTCATTAATACAATTCTACTAACTGGCGCACTCCAATTTGACTCTAAGACTCCTTCCCGCATTTCATTTTTTAGTGAAAACCCCATAGTCCAAAATACAGTCTCAACATACCTAGTAATCATATAACCTGTAACCAAAAATCCTATAAAATCTGAATTTCCAGTATACTGCTTAAATCCCGGAAGCTTCCCTCCTGTTTCAAAGCTTTTGCCCATAAAATAAAAAGGTGCAAGCCACATTATAGGTTCAAATAGAGTCATAATAAAATTAACAGGATATCTGAAATATATTTTCATAGTAGTTAAAAATCTTGCTTTAAAAACCAACCAGTTTTTTTTCATTCTATCCCCTCCTCGTATAATGAGTTTATAGTCAGTTAAATGGCTGCTAAAATCTATCAAGGGAGCCTGCTTCTTTAACTCCATTTTCAACGCTTATAAATACCAATCTTCCAATTATCATATATACTATTCCTTCAATAAGACATATTAAAATATTCCCGCTTGCTCCTTTTATTCCTGAATCCATAAGCATAACCTGCCTTGCTGCTTCAATGCCAAATGTATATGGAATAAACTTCGCCATAACTTGCATAAAATGCGGCATAACTGAAATTGGAAAGGATATACCACAAAGGATCATCATTAGGCCTCTTGCAACATTTACCGCTGCATTAACTTCCTTTAATTTTAATACGAGAGAGGCAAGTATTGTACCTATTCCATATATCCCAGGAAGTAATGAAACAAATACTAATATCCATGAAAATACATTCCCAGTAAAGTAAATCCTATAAACAAATCTATATTCAAGTATAGATGCTATAATACTAATAACCACTATAACAAAACTTATAACTGATCCCCCAATTAGTATGTCAAATTTATTTATGGGACAAAGCCAATTGGACTCAAGGGTTCCTCTTAGCTGTTCCTCCCTTAAATAGCTGCCGTAATTCCACATGGTAAAGTTAACCACCATCCAAATCATTGACCCAATTACAAGATAGCCCGCAATTTGATCCGTCCCAGCTTTAGCTGCAAAACTTTGAAATCCTTCGCCGCTTGGTCCTGCAAGCCCATTTGCAGATAAAATATAGGCTAAAGGAAAGATCAGAGGCAATATGAATAGTTCGATAATCCACGTTGGATACCTTACCATCTGCGTTAAGTCCTTCTTAGCAACTGCTGCTA
>DHEX01000136.1:0-2450 GCA_002400085.1 Clostridiaceae bacterium UBA4839
GGATCAGAAGCATTTGAAGAAGCACTTATTATGCCATCTAATAGTGTAAGCCTTAATATGTCAAAGAAAAATATAATGAGTGTTAATGTTCCTGTTATGGAGTTTATAAACGACAAAAAAGAAGGAGCAACTATATACCCTTATGGATTTGCATCTACTTCTGCAGAGCTTGATGGAGCTATAAAAAAGCTAAATGACATAATGCCGGATTTATTGGAACTATCAGAGGTTGAAAAGGCATGCCAGCTTATGGCAGATGAAATTGAAAAGACAAGAAGAAGGGTAAATGCTCTTGAATATGTTATGATTCCTCAGCTTGAAGAAACTATCAAGTTTATAACTATGAAGCTTGATGAAAATGAAAGAGGAAATTTAACAAGGCTTATGAAAATAAAAAGTATGATGGAAGAAGAAAGTTAAAATCCAGCTTTAGCTGGATTTTATTTTTTATTTTATCAAGTTTTTTTATATAGTGGCGATGTAATAAGGGAAGTAAAATGTTGGTGGTGCTTTCATGAAAAAAAATATTGCAATAATAATACTTTCAATAACGCTTATGGTATTTTCAGTTTATCATTTCTTTACTGTTATATCTTTAAAGGATAGGATAAAAGCATTAAAATATCAGCAGGATACGGTGCTGAAAGTGGAAAGAGATGTTTCTAATTCAAATTCAGATTATTATAAGAAGTTGGCAGGCAGAGCATTGAGTATTATGGATGCAAATGAAATATCAGAGCTTGCAAGACTTGAGTGGCAGTATAAAATGTTTATTAATGGTCAAGAATTTAAAGGCCAGTCAATAAAAATAGATGGGAAAGATTTATTAATTGATATATGTGAGATAAGGGAAAAATATAGTATGATACCAGAGGATATAAGATTAAGAGAAAAGCTTTCAAGTTTTGAAAGACATATTCAAATTGAATCAAGTGTTAAACCAGAAATCACTAATAAGGACAGTGAATTTGAAACACATATTTATTATAAGTTTAAAAATTTAAAAAGTGGGGATGCAATTAATATAATATTTGATGATGAATTAAAGGATAGGATGGGTTTACCTGCTTCAAAATTCACAATATATATTAAATAATAGAGTTGCCTTGCCTTAAGTGCCTGCCTCTTGACATTTGACATTTAAAATTTTTAAATGTCAATGTCAAGAGGCAGGCACCTAAATGTACAGGCACCTAAATGTACAGGCACCTAAATGTACAGGCACCTAAATGTACAGGCACCTAAATGTACATAAGGTAGAAAATGCCAGACAAGCTGTAGGGAACGGTCTTGACCGTTCCGCCCACCAAATTTAGATCATCCTGCAAATGCCGCAGAATGGAATTGTTACTGGGTGTTGGTACTGTTCCGTTCCCCAAAATTTCGCCCGTCAATCAACGGAACGGTCAAGACCGTTCCCTACCTATCGATCAAACAAACGAAATACCTAGGCTTCTCTGGCACTTTGTGGCAACCACATTAAAACCCATCATATGATACTACCTCTTCAATAGGCTTTCTTGGTTTAGGGGCAGGATCCTCTGCAGGGTAACCTATTGGAGTAATTGCAACAACTCTCATTCCATCAGGAATATTAAGTACCTTTTTAAACTGCTCTTCATCAAAAGAACCAAGCCAACAAGTTCCAAGTCCAAGCTCTTCAGCTTCAAGTATCATAAAACTCATGGCAATAGAAAGGTCAACCGTATAGGCATGCTGGCCGCATTTCATTACATAGTCCTGTTCAGTTGCAACTGCTGCAAGAATAGCAGGAGCTTCAGCAACAAAGGCCCGATTATAAAGGGCAGCAACTGAAAGCTTTTCTATAAGCTCCTTATTTTGAACCAAAATAAACTTCCATTCCTGTCTATTCTTTGCTGAAGGAGCTAATCTTCCAGCTTCCAATACTTTATCGATTTTTTCCTTTTCAATTGGTTTGTTTGAATATTTTCTTATGCTTTTCCTATTTTTTATAGCGTCAAAAACATCCATATTTTTACCTCCTTATGGTAATCTTTTTTATTGTTATATTTAGAAAATAATTTTAAAATTCCAAACAAGAGCTGCACATATGAAAAATATAACAGCTATGACTGTATTGTTGATAAATACAAAGTAGCTTTTGTTAGCCGTTTCTAAGTCTTTTTTTGATTCATGGGAAAAACTATAGTATCCTAAAGCTTTATGGGAGCCAATAATACCTGAAACGCCTATTAAAAAAAATCCAGTTCCAATATAAGTGAGAATATTGCTGAAAGTTAAAGGCTCTTTTACACCACAAATTTTACATATAATAATTGTTATTGCTGAAGCAATTATACCAATAACTATGAACTTTAATATATGTTTTAACATGAGTGTGAAATTTTCTTTCTTCATGAAATCCTCCTAAATAGATTATATATATATTATATTATATTATTTTCAAATAACAAATGGTATATTGTGTT
>DHEX01000136.1:2498-3534 GCA_002400085.1 Clostridiaceae bacterium UBA4839
ATATTGACTTATATTTAAAATATATTATAATATAAATAAAGAAAAGCAAATACCATATATGGCTAAAATATGATGGGGGTGATTTATTTGGAAAAATCAGTTGAGGTTATTGATATCCATAAAACCTTTANNTTTTAGGACCTAATGGTGCAGGAAAAACTACAACAATAAAAATGATAACTGGACTTTTAAGACCAACTTCAGGAGTTATAAAAGTTATGGGAAAAGATGTGGACAAGGAGCCTATGGAAGCACTAAGAAATATTGGGACAGTGCTTGCAGGCGATAGAAGTGTTTATTGGAAACTTACAGCAAGAGAAAACCTTGAGTATTTTGGAGCATTATATGGACTTACAAAGAAAGAAGCATCAAATAGAACAAATGAAATTTTAGAAAGGCTGGGCCTTTCTGATAAGGCAGATGAATTAGTAGAAAAATATTCAACAGGGATGAAGCAGAAGGTGGCTTTGGGGAAAGCACTTATTCCAAATGCTCCTGTTGTTCTTTTAGATGAGCCGACCCTTGGACTCGATCCCCAATCGGCACTTAATTTAAGAGAAATAATACTGGATATAAAAAAAGAAGGAAGAACGGTTCTTTTAACAACGCATTACATGGAAGAGGCGGATTTTTTATCAGATAGAATTGCCATAATGGATGGTGGAAAGATTATTGCCCTTGATACTCCTGAAAAATTAAAGAGGAGTATGAATGATGTTAAGACAGTTAAGATTGACGTTGAAAATAGTGATGAGAAGCTTATAAATAATTTAAAAAATATAAATAAAGTAAATAATGTGGTATCAGCTTACGACAGTGAAAAAAGATGCTGCACATTAACTGTTCATCATATGGATGGAAATGAAATTATTCAGAAGATAATAGAGTGCGTTTTAGCTAATAATAGAAAAATATTAAATTTTAATGTTCTTGAGCCATCTCTTGAAGATGTTTTTATAAATCTAACAGGAAAGAGTTTAAGGGAGTAGGTGATGATATGAAAATAAGAGCGGTAGCAGCAGTTGCTAAGAAGGAC
>DHEX01000143.1 GCA_002400085.1 Clostridiaceae bacterium UBA4839
CAATTTAAGTTGAATGGAGATGATTATTAATGCGAAAGTTGTTTAAATATTTAAAGCCATATGAGATGTCTGTAGCAGTGGTTTTGGTACTTATTTTTTTCCAATCCCTTTCTGACTTGTATCTGCCTACTTTGATGTCGGATATTGTTAATAAGGGCATATTCAGTGGGGACACAAATTATATTATAAGAGTTGGGGGGAAAATGCTGCTTGTGGCTGCAGTGGGCACTGCTTGTGCAGTTTCAGCCAGCTATTTATCCTCAAAAATTTCATCAGGGTTTGGCAAAATCCTCAGAAAAGAGGTTTTTAGTAAGGTTGAGAGTTTTTCTTTAAATGAGTTTAATAATATAGGAACAGCTTCTCTTATTACAAGAACTACAAATGATATTACACAAATTCAGCAGGTATTGCTTATTATATTTCGTATGATGGTTAGTGCACCTATGATGTGCATAGGCGGAATTATTATGGCAGTATCAAAGGATGCAAAGCTGTCCCTTGTTCTAGTAGCTGTTTTGCCAATAATTGCATTACTAATTTATGTTATAGCCAATAAAGGGATACCACTTTTTAAGGCAATGCAAATTAAAATAGATAAATTGAATTTGGTTGTTCGTGAAGAGCTTACTGGTATTAGGGTAATACGTGCATTTAACCGCAGTGATCATGAAAAAGGCCGATTTAATAAAGCAAACTATGATCTCACTCAAAATGCCGTTAAGGTTAACAGAATAATGGCTGCTCTAATGCCTCTTATGATGCTCATTATTAATTTTACAACCATTGCAATAATTTGGTTTGGCGCAAAAAGAGTAGACGGCGGAAATATGCAAATTGGAGATTTAATGGCATTTATCCAATATGCAATGCAGATTTTATTTTCACTTATAATGGTTTCAATGATGTTTGTTATGATACCTCGTGCTTCAGCTTCAGCAGATAGAATTAATGAGGTGCTTGATGTTAATCCTGAAATAAAAGATGCAGAAGCAACTAAAAATGCAGATGATAAAAAAGGGTTTGTTGAATTTAATAATGTTACATTCAGCTACCCGGGAGCAGAAAAGCCTGTTATAAGCAATATTTCATTTAAGGCAAAGCCTGGTGAAACAGTTGCTGTCATAGGGGGTACGGGTTCTGGGAAATCAACCCTTATAAACCTTATTCCTCGCTTTTATGATATTCAAAGCGGGAGCATTTTAGTTGATGGCGTTGATATTAAGGAAATGTCCCAAGAAAGCTTAAGGGCTAAAATTGGTTTTGTTCCCCAAAAGACTGTGCTTTTTACAGGCACAATTTCGGAAAATATAAGGTATGGAAAAGAAGATGCAACAGATGACGAGGTAAGGCATGCAGCAGAAACTTCTCAATCCATGGAGTTTATTGAGAAAATGGAAGATGGTTTTGATTCTGTTATTGCACAGGGCGGAACTAATGTTTCCGGCGGACAAAAACAGCGTCTTTCTATAGCCCGCGCTCTTGTGAGAAAGCCTGAAATATATATTTTCGATGATAGCTTTTCAGCACTGGATTTTAAGACAGATGCAAAGCTCCGTGCAGCTTTAAAAAAGGAAACAAAGGATTCTACTATGATTATTGTTGCACAAAGAGTAAGCACTGTTATGGATGCAGATAAAATTATAGTTTTAGATGAGGGCAAAGTTGCCGGAATTGGAACTCATAGGGAGCTTTTAAATACCTGTGAGGTATATCATGAAATTGTATCTTCACAGCTATCGGAGGAGGAGATGATGGCATGAGCGAAAAAAGAAAAGAACAAAGACAGGGAAAACATAAGGGCCCCATGGGAGGTCCTCCTATGGGAAGACCGGTTGAGAAAGCAAAAGATTTTAAAGGGACAATTAAAAGGCTTATGCAATATTTAAAGCCTCGTGAGTTTCAAATTATAATGGTATTTTTAATGGCAGCTTTAAGTACTGTTTTTGCTATTTTAAGCCCAAAGATAATGGGTAAAGCTCTAACTAAATTATTTGATGGAATAATTGCCAAACACATGGCTTTAAAGATAAATAAACCTGTCCCTGCCATTGATTATGCATATATAACCCGAATACTCATAATTTTAATCCTGCTTTATGCTGCAAGCGCGCTTTTTAGCTATGTTCAGCAATATATTATGGCAGGAATTGCACAAAATATAGTTTTACAAATTCGTAAGGATATAAATGATAAACTTTCACGTTTACCACTTAAATTTTTTGACTCACACACTCATGGTGAAATATTAAGCCGTGTTACAAACGATGTTGATAATATTGCCTCTACACTGCAGCAAAGCTTGACTCAGCTTATTACATCCATTGTAACTATAGTAGGTGTTATAATCATGATGCTTACTATAAGTCCTCTTATGACTCTCATTGCTTTTGTAACTTTGCCACTTTGTGCCATCGTAACAAAGCAAATAGCATCACGTTCCCAAAAATATTTTGCAGAACAGCAAAAGGATTTAGGAGAACTAAACGGTCATGTTGAGGAAATGTACACAGGGCATAAAATAATAAAAGCTTTTGGACATGAAGATGAATCTATTGACAAGTTTAATGAAATAAATGAAAGACTTTACAAAGGAAGCTGGGAGGCACAGTTTATTTCAGGGATAATAATGCCGCTGCTCAACTTTATAAACAATATAGGCTATGTGCTTGTCTGTGTAGTGGGGGGCATTATGGTAACTAAAAGGAAAATTGAAATTGGAGATATTCAAGCTTTTATTCAGTATTCAAAGCAGTTCACTCAGCCAATAGTTCAAACTGCCAATATTATTAATATCCTTCAATCTACTGTAGCATCAGCTGAGCGTGTTTTTGAGCTTTTAGATGAAACTGAAGAAATACCAGATAGGCCTGATGTTAAGGAGCTTAAATCTGTAGAAGGCAATGTAAAGTTTGAGGACGTTAAGTTTGGATATAATGAGGATTCAATTTTAATTAACGACATGAATATTGATGTGAAAAAGGGACAAAGCATTGCCATTGTAGGTCCAACTGGTGCAGGAAAAACCACCATTGTAAACCTATTAATGCGTTTTTATGAAATAAATGATGGAAGAATAACTGTAGATGGAGTTGATATAAGGGATATAAGCCGCAGAAATCTGCGAAGTATTTTTGGAATGGTGCTTCAAGATACATGGCTGTTTAACGGCACTATAAGGGACAACATTGCCTATGGACGTGAAAATGCATCGGAGGAAGAAATTATTCAAGCAGCAAAGGCTGCCCATGCAGATCATTTCATTAGAACTCTTCCTGAGGGGTATGACACAGTATTAAATGAAGAGGCTTCTAATATATCCCAGGGTCAAAAACAGCTTTTAACTATTGCTCGTGCAATACTAGCAGATCCCTCCATATTAATTCTTGATGAAGCCACAAGCAGTGTAGATACAAGAACAGAAATTCATATACAAAAGGCAATGGATGCTCTTGCAAAGGGAAGAACAAGTTTTATAATTGCCCACAGGTTATCTACAATTCGTGATGCAGATTTAATATTGGTTATGAATAATGGAGATATTATTGAAAAAGGCACCCATAAGGAACTTCTTGATAAGAAGGGCTTCTATGCAGACCTTTATAACAGCCAATTTACCGGAGCAAAAATAGAAGAAGCAATATAGCAGTGGAACGGCCAAGGCCGTTCCCTGCTTATTTTAGAACTGTTTTCATAAAAAAGTCATGAAAAGCTTTCACATCAACATCTGTGCATACCTCACAGTTAAAACTTTCTGTGTATCCTGTGAAAACGTCAGCACAATCTACAGTTACACCTCGTGTTAAATCCCCAGTACATTCAATATCAATTTTTGTTTTTCTTGTCTTTAAAAAGTTAGGATTAATTATATAGCTAAGTGCCAGTGGGTCATGGAGAATTGGCGCACTTATGTTTGCCCCTGGGCTGTTAAGCCACATTTTTAAAAGCTTTGATAAATAATAAGTTCTTACGTTATGGGTACTATATAGTTTTTGTAAATCTTCCTGTGATGTCTTGCATTTTAAAGTCACATCAAGACCAACCATGACTATTGGAATACCTGAGTTGAAAACTATTTTTGCAGCTTCAGGGTCACATCTTATATTCCATTCTGAGTAAGCTCTTGAATACATACCCCCCATTAACACTATCTTTTCTATATTTTTTTTAACATATGGAGCTTCTTTTATAATTTTAGCAATATTTGTAAGAGGGCCTATAGCAAGAATGATTGCTTTGTTTTTAGATAGAATTTCAGAATAAAAATCAGTGACAATGGTATTTATATCCTCATTATGGCAGGTTAAATCCGTACACTGACAGGGTATTTCATCCGTGTTTACATTGTTTACTATAGGTTTTCCAATCCCTGATACAACAGGAATATCTTCTCTTTTATATACTTTTAATAGATTATTTAAAAGTTTTGTCCGAAGAGTGGTATTTTTAAATACAGTAGAAATGCCTAAAATATTAAACTCATTTGAATTTAGAGATAGTGCTAAGGCTAAAGCATCATCAATATCATCGCCGATATCCGTATCTATTATTATGTTTTGCATCATATCAACCCCTTAAATTAATCTAATAGCTTAACCGCCCCTAATTTCCAGGCGCCTAAACTGGGATATATAAGCTCTTTTGTGGCAACTATAGCTTAACTGTCCCTAATTACTAATTACTAATTACTAATTAAATTTATTTTACATAGTTTATTTTTTAATTCAATAGCTTTTTTAAAAAAGCAATTTGACCATATTTATAAATCAAAATATTCATATTTTCAGATTTTACATTATGTTATGATTTTAATGAAAATTAAAATTAACAATAAAGGGGGAAACAATCGATGAAAAAAGTAATAGCATTATTATTATCAGCTTTGATGCTCACTTCTGTTTTTTCTGGATGCGGAAATAAAGAAAAAACAGAAGACGAAGCAAAAACAGATGGGAAAGAAAAAGTTGAACTATTCCAGATAAAAAGAGAAGCTGTTGACACCTTTAATAAGATGATTGAGGATTTCCAGGAGGAAAATCCGGAAATTACCATTGAACAAAACAATGTTCCTGATGGAGATAAGGTTCTTCCAACAAGAATGGCAAGCGATGATACACCTGCAATATTTACACAATGGCCTAATACAGCTGAATTCAGAGCACAGGTTAAAGATGGATATGTACTTGATTTGTCAAACGAAAGTTTTATAAAAAATATAAGCGAAAATGTAATCAAGGATTCTGCAATAGATGGAAAAACTTATGCATTACCTATTTCCCTTAACACAATGGGTGTATTTTATAATGTAAAAATGTTTAATGATTTAGGAATAAAAGTTCCAACCACATATGGCGAATTAATTGATGCATGTAAAGAAATAAAAGCTGCAGGGAAAACACCAATAGTTTTTGCCGATAAAGATGCTTGGACTTGTGGACAGACAATGGAACTTTTTTATGGTAACTTTATGAAAGATGCAGATGCAACATTTAAAGATGCAATGGACGGAAAGAAGCACTTAAATGATGATGCAGAGCTTAAAAAAGTTGCTAAAAAGATATTAGAACTACATCAGTACAGCAAAGAAGATCCACTTGGTACCTCTTATGACGATGCTACAAGAGCATTTGCAAATGAACAGTCAGCTATGTTTATACAAGGTATATGGGATATCCCTTCAATAAAGAAGGCAAACCCAAATCTTGAATTTGCAATGTTCCCAATGCCAGCAGATAAAGCTGAGGACACAAAGGTTATTGTTGGTGTTGACCTAGCTTTAGCAGTTTCAAGCAATACTAAGAGCAAGGACAGCGCACTTAAATTTTTAAATTATATGGCTGACCCTAAAAATGCTCAAAAATATGCTGACCTTGATGGCTCAATATCCGCTGTTAAAGGCGTAAAATGCCAAACTAAGGAAAGTAAAGCACTTGTAGATATGTTAAATCAAAATAAGACATTCCCATATTCTGAAGGGAATTGGGTACTTGGCATTACACCAGATCATCAAAAGGTAGCTCAAAACTTAATTGCTCAAAATAGTGTTGATGGATTTTTAAAAGACATGGACTCAGTTTTCTTTGGGAAAGCAAAAAAATAATGAGGAATGTGATTGATGATGGAGATTAAAAAAGGTATAAATAGTAAATATGTTTATTTCCTATTTACACTGCCTGCTTTAATATTGTATTCAGTATTTTATGTATGGCCTGTTTTTACAGGCCTTTATTACAGCTTTACTGATTGGAACGGTCTTTCAAAAAAATATAATATAATAGGTTTTAAAAATTATATAAATATTTTAAAGGATGATAGGTTTAGAAATTCAATAAGTCTTACATTTTTTTATACAATATTATTAGTTGTATTTGTAATGGCAATTGCTTTAGCTCTTGCATTGCTTTTAAACTCTAAGATTAAGCATAGAAATCTATATAGAGCAATTTACTTTTTCCCTGCAATATTAAGCTTGGTTACTGTCGGTCTTATTTGGAATCAGATATTTTATTCGGTTATTCCATCTATAGGTAAGTCACTTAATATTTCATGGCTCAGCCATAATATTTTGGGGAATGCAAAGACAGCAATTTTTGGGGTACTGATTGTAAATGTATGGCAGGGGATTGCTATACCAATGGTAATAATTTTAGCAGGACTTCAAAGTGTTCCTACGGATTTATATGAAGCAGCTCTTCTTGATGGTGCAAGTGCTTGGGACAAATTTAAGAATATAACCTTTCCCCACATTGTGCCAGTGCTTAATGTTGCTTTAGTAATTACTATGAAAGCAGGATTTACAGTCTTTGATTATATTCAGGCAATGACTGGCGGGGGTCCTGGGTATGCAACAGAATCAATAGGAATTTTGATATATAAGCATGGAATGACAGAGATGAAATTTGGCTATGGAGCGGCTGAATCTTTCATATTATTTTTAATTATAGCTTTGATATCCTTTATTCAAATGAAATATTTGGATAAGAAGGGGGCTTAAGAATGGATAGCAAGGGTAAATTATCTAAAATACTCACCTATACTATTTTAACTGTTGGGACTTTATTTATACTCGTCCCCATGTATGTAACTATTGTTACTTCCTTTAAAACCCCTCAAGAATGTTCAAAGAGCTTTTTTACACTGCCAAGAAGTTTTTATCTGGGGAATTTTAAAGAGGTAATAGGCAGGGCACATTATTGGACATATGTAAAGAATTCAGTTGTTATTACAGTTATTTCTGTTGCTGTCATAATATTTTTTGCGCCCCTTGTATCTTATGCTATTTCAAGAAATTTTGAAAAGAGGTATTACAAGTTCTTGTATTTTTATATAATAAGCGGCATATTTGTTCCATTTCAAGTAATAATGCTGCCAATTGTTAAACAGATGACAAAATTTAAAATGATGAATCAATTTGGAATGATTGTACTTTATATAACCCTTGGGCTCATTCAAAGTATTTTCTTATGCGTTGGATATTTAAAGTCAATACCAAAGGAGCTTGAGGAAGCTGCTTCAATTGATGGATGCAGTCCGTGGAAGACCTTTACTAAGGTTATATATCCTCTTATGTCACCAATGGTTGCTACAATATTGATTTTAAATGCACTTTGGATATGGAACGACTTTCTTCTTCCACTTACTATTTTGAATAAAACACCAAATATGTGGACATTACCTTTATTTCAATACAATTTCAAATCTCAATATAGTTTTGACTATAATCTTGCTTTTGCATCATTTACATTATCAATGCTGCCTATTATCGTCATTTACGTATTTACACAGAAGTATATTATAAGCGGGCTTACAGCAGGTTCAGTAAAAGACTAATGCTAGAGAGAAAAAGTTTCCTCTGGTTTTTACTATAACATAATATTATGATTAAGGTGAACTAAGTTAAAGCTTGTTATTGAAACTCTAGTGAGGGATGCTACCCACTGGATTGGCTATTTTAAGATCCAGATGGAGAAAGATTTTTTAAGCAAACTCCACCTAAGTCTAAAAATTACTTAATATTGTAGGGAATGGTTAATTAATATGATTAAAAAGTTTAAAGAATTTTATTCTAAAATAATGATTGAAAATAAATTTTTTATTAAATTATTAATTGTTACGTTATCTATTGAGCTGGCTGTAGTTTGCCTAATAAATTATAAGATATTTAAAAATACAGAGGATAGATATATAAATATAGTAAATCAAAGAAATGAACAGCTTGATAATAATTTAGATAATTTAATTGAAGATATAGACAGGGTATCTTTCTTGCACATTATGGATAAAGAGATAGATGATATTTTAAACAAAGATTATAAGCAAAATTCTTATGAGTATATACTTGATAAACGAACAATTGATAATGCTATATTTCATTCCTTAAGGCTAAATCCTAATATATGAGGCATAACTATTGTGGGCAAAAATGGTAATAAGTATAGCAATACATCAGCAGATAAAAACTATACAAATGATACTAAAAAGTGGCTTGGGATGGCTTTATCTTCTCCAAATAAAAGATTTGTTACGCCTTCATATACAGCTGATTTTAGCGGTTCTAAGTCAGAATTTATCTCTATTGTCCATGTTATGAAGGACATTGGAAAAGATGATTTTATTGGTTATGTGCGTATTGATATGAGCTTTAATGCTATAAAAAACTTGATAACTGAAGATCCATATACTAAAAAGGAAATAGGCAGCGTGATAATTGGAAATCAAGGAATAATGTTTCATGAGCAAACAGTAAATATTCCTGATGTGAATTTTCAAGACAAGCTGTCTGACTATTACAATAATGGAGGAGAATTAGGCAAGAAAATTTTAAATTTTGATAGCAATAAATATATTGTGTGTGCAGCTAAAAATAATTCTACAGGTTGGATATTAGTGAATTATNNTCTATTTTCTTAACTTATTTATATTCTGTGAGAAATGCAGGGCCTATAGATAATCTTATAGAATCAATGAGCAATTCTGATGCTGGAAAGCTTATTATGGTTGAAGAAAGCAATATAAAAAATGAAGAATTAAAAAAGATAATCAATAACTATAATCTTATGGTTAATAGACTCAATGTAAGCATTGATAGGGAATATAAGTTTAAAATAAATCAAAAGAAAATGCAGCTTAAGATGCTTCAAGCACAGATAAATCCTCATTTTTTATATAATACCTTAAATCTTATAAGTTCTCTTTCAATACTTGAAGGTACAGAATAAGTAGCTGAGATTTCAAGCAAGCTTTCTTTGCTGTTAAGGTACAGCCTAAACAGCCCTGATATTGTAAAATTGCATGAGGAACTTTCGCAGGTAGAAAATTATATATATATTTTAAAAATAAGATTTCCAGAGAAAATTAATTTTAAAATATATATAGATGATGATGTTTCAAATTTTTATATTCCTAAGTTTATAATTCAGCCCATAGTTGAAAATGCTGTTAAGCATGGCTTAGAGCCAAGGGGGCAGATGGGAACAATTAGAATAGAAGTCCGCAGGGCAGAGAATTTAACGATTTCTGTTGAAGATGACGGTGCTGGAATACCTGAGGATAAACTTAATTATATAAATAAGTGTTTAGCCTGTGAATCTGATTATAAGCCTGATAGTAAGATAGGTATAAATAATGTGAATTTTAGAATTAAAGAATATTATGGAAAGGAATATGGAATAAATATTTTAAGCAGTGAAGGTAATGGAACAAAGGTTACAATTGTTTTGCCTATAATTAAAGAAAGTGAGGCAGAAGTATGAACGTAATAGTAGCAGATGATGAATATTATGCAAGAAAAGCACTTATAAAGATGATAAAAGATTGGGGACAGGATAATATAGAAAATATTTGGGATTTTGAGAATGGGCAAGATGTGGTTAATTTTATGGAAAAGGGAAATATCCCTGATGTTATTTTTACTGATATTAAGATGCCTGTCCTTGATGGACTCGGCCTCCTTGAATATATCAATAAAAAGAAGTTAGATGTTCATACTTTTATAATATCGGGATATTCTGAGTTCTCTTATGCTCAAATGGGAATTAAGTACGGATGTAAAGATTATATTTTAAAGCCTATAGATAAAATAGAATTAAATAAAACATTAGACGAGGTATATGGCAAAATAAAATATAAGTCATTTGAGCATAAATTTAATTCTTTAGTATATGAAAGCGATCCCAAATATTCATCTGATGTGGATAAGATTTTATTAAAAAGTAAATATAGTATTTGTATTATTAAACATTTTTATAAAAATGAAGATATTTTAAAATTTTGGAATGAAGCTGTGAAAAATAAAAATATGTTTAGCTCTTATTTATTTAACAGCAGCAATGAAAACGAACTTATCTTTCTTAATGCAAATGATACTTTAAGTAAAGATGATTTTTTAAAGTACCAGATTAAAGCTGGTGATTATTTTATTAAACAAATTAAAAAAGAGCTGAAATTAAGTGCTTTTATTTCTATAAGCGATGTTTATGAGAAGTCTGAAAATATAAAAAAGGCATATTTGGAATCCAAGATGCTTATGAATTATCGATTTATAAATGAAAAGGGCATATATACACCAGCTTATTTTAACGATTATTCAGGATACGACAATGAAATTTTAAGTAAAATAAAGTTGAGCTTTTATAATTATATATTAAATGGGAATAGTTATGATGCTGTTAAATTATTAGATGAATGTTTAAAAAATATTCAATCTGCTAAAATTTCAGTATGCTTTTTAAATGATTTTATTTCATGTGTTATTTCAACTATAAATTGTGCAGTTGATTATTTAAATGATGACGAAAATAAAAAGGATAAGGTGAAATATATTTCACCCATTGATTTAAATTTATACAGCAATTTTGATAGTTTAAAGGCTGCCATAAGTAGCTATGTATATTCAATTTGCCATGAGTTTGAAAACAAAAAAAATAAAATTGATATTATAAAAGCAACTGAAGATTATATAATGAATAATTATTGTTATGATATTAAATTAGAGGATATTGCAAAGAACTTTTTTATTGATGTATCTTATCTAAGTAAGATGTTTAAAAATCAAGTTGGCTGCAATTTTAGCGAGTTTTTGCAAAATGTGTGGCTTTCTAAAGCTAAGGAAATGCTTGAAAAAAATGAAGATTGTAATAT
>DHEX01000151.1:0-6359 GCA_002400085.1 Clostridiaceae bacterium UBA4839
AGTTATCAAATAAGTGATGGGGAAAAACAATTGGATGGGACATGGAAATTCACAATAAAATTTCACTATACTGATTCTACAAAGGCTAGTTATTTTAGTACTTCAAATATACTTGTCGGACCAAAGAAAGAAAGCAACCCTCAGCTACCTATATATCCCAATGCCGAACAAAAATGGTGTGTAATTGGGATAGAACACTAAGGTTACAATATATGTTATTATGTAATTATTATAGAAAAAACTATGCTATTGCCCAATATCCTATGAAAAAATAATCCATATGTAAGGGGAGAAAAAAATGAAGGGTGATATACAGACTTTATCCATCTCAGAACATGAATGTTCATTATATCTTCCACAGGAATACTGCACAAATGGTGAAAGCTATCCTGTTGTATATATAAATGGAGATGGTATAGAACAGGAAGTTATAGAGGATATAGAGTCTCACTTTGGTGTAGACTGCAGCGAATTTATAATTTTATCAGTTCAGTCAGAAAATTGGAATGAGGATTTCACTCCATGGCCTGCTCCGGCTTTAACAAAAAAGAGCGAGCCTTTTAAAGGGGGTGCTTTAAACTATCTAAACTTTATTACAAATACTATTAAGCCATTTATGGACGAGCATTATAGAACAAAACCAGAACCTTCAAATACTGCACTAATAGGATATTCTTTAGGTGGGCTTACCGCATTATATGCACTTTACACAACTAAGTCTTTTGGTAAAATAGGTAGCCTGTCTGGTTCTCTATGGTACGATGGATGGATAGAATTTATGAATTCTAATGTACCTGTAAATACATCTGCCAAAGTATACATGTCCCTTGGAAGGGGGGAGGAACACAGCAGAAATCAGCGCATGGCTAAAGTGGGTAATTGCACACAAAAAGCTGCTCTCATATTAAAAAAGCAGCTTAAGCTTAAAGAAAATCTCATATTGGAATGGAACGATGGCGGGCATTTTACAGAAATACCCGAAAGATTTAAAAAGGCATTGCTGTGGCTTATGAAGGAGTAAATATCTAATATTATGCTTTAGTTGATTTCCTTGTAAACGCCTGTTACCATGTAAATTATTCTTTCGCAAATATTGGTAGTGTGGTCTGCAATTCTTTCTAAATATCTTGCAATAAAAAGAAGCTTGCTTCCTTGTTTTAATAGTCCTTTATTTTCTGCAATAATATCAATTACATCTTCAAAAACTCTGTCAGAGAGTTTATCTACCTCTTCATCCATCTCAGCAATCTTTTTTGCTTTCTCCACATCTGCATTTGCAAAGGCATTAAGGCTTTCCTCAATCATGTTGTGGCAGTAGTCAGCCATTTTGGGGATATCAATTAGCGGTTTAATAAAAGGCTCTTTCCCGATTTCAAGGGTTACATGAGCAATATTTACCGCATGATCCCCCATCCTTTCAAGATCGGTTATTATTTTAAGCGCAGCAGCAATAAGCCTCAAATCCCCTGCAAGGGGCTGCTGAAGGGTTAAAAGATTCATACATTCTCCTTCAATTTCCATTTCAAGCTTATCAATCTTATCATCTTTTTTTTCAATTTGGGCTGCTGCTTCTAAGTCTTGATTTAATAGAGCTTCCATTGATTCACTTATTAAGCTGTCTACCATGTTCCCCATTTGAAACACTTTATCCTTTAGCCCGCTAATTCTTTTATCAAATCCTTCTCTTAACATAAAATCACCCCTAACCAAATCTTCCTGTTATGTAATCTTCTGTTCGCTTATCTCTTGGAACAGAGAATATCTTGGATGTTTCATCAAATTCAATTACTTCACCACTTAAGAAAAACGCAGTATAGTCTGAAATTCTTGCTGCCTGCTGCATTGAGTGAGTAACAATAATTATTGTATAATCCTTTTTAAGCTCTAAAAGAAGTTCTTCAATTTTTGCTGTAGATATAGGATCAAGGGCTGAGGTTGGCTCATCCATTAAAATCACCTCAGGCTGCATGGCAATAGCTCTTGCAATACAAAGCCTTTGCTGCTGTCCCCCAGATAAGTCAAGAGCTGACTTGTTTATTTTATTTTTAACCTCATCATATAGATAAACTCCCTTTAAAGTTCTTTCAACTACATCATCAAGTATCTTTTTATCCTTTACCCCATTGTTTTTAAGACCAAAGACAATATTTTCATATATAGTCTTTGGAAAAGGATTTGGTCTTTGAAAAACCATTCCAACCTTTCTTCTTAATTCTACAGGATCTAAACCCCCATTATATATATCAATACCGTCAAATAATACTTTCCCATCAATCTTAACACCATCAACAAAATCATTCATCCTGTTTAATGTTCTAAGAAGTGTAGACTTTCCACAGCCTGATGGCCCAATAAATGCAGTTATTTTTTTATCGTATATGTTCATATTTATATTTTTAAGTGCCTTAAATTTGCCGTAATAAAAATCTAAATTTTCTATTTTAATCCTAACACCCATATTCCCACTCCCTAATCCTTCATCTTTATTTGATATTTATTTCTAAGAATAATTGCTATAGAATTTATGGCAAGAAGTATTATAAGAAGAACTATAATTCCTGCTGCAGCCACATTTTGAAATTCCCTCTTAGGCATCTTAGACCAATTAAATATTTGAATTGGAAGGGTTGTAAAAGGATCCGTAAGGGATTTTGGCGTAAAAGATATATATGTAACTGCGCCTATAACAATAAGGGGAGCTGCTTCTCCAAGAGCTCTTGATGCTGAAAGTATTGTCCCTGTTAAAATCCCAGGAAGAGCAAAAGGAAGAGATACCTGCACAATGGTTTGCCATTTTGTTATACCAAGGGCATATGAAGCCTCCTTTAAAGAGCGAGGCACAGTTTTTAAAGCTTCCTGGGATGATATTATAATTATAGGAAGAATTAAAAGTGCCATAGTAAGAGATCCTGATATAAGGCTTCTTCCTAATCCCATAAATCTTACAAAAGCTGCAAGACCAAGCATACCATAAATTATTGATGGTACTCCTGCTAAATTTGCTATATTTACCTTTATAAATTCCGTAAACTTATTATCTTTTGCATATTCTTCAAGATAAATTGCTGTTCCAACGCCAATAGGGAAAGCAATAAGACAAGTTAAAAGTATCATAAGAAGGCTTCCTACAACAGCAGGATAAATTCCTGACCTCTCTGGAACCCTTGATGGATAATTTGTAAAAAAGCTTAACTTTAGCATTGGAATTCCCTTCTTTAATATATCTATAAGAAGAAGAGCAAGGACTACTACTCCAAAAATAGTACATAAGAAAATTAAAATATGAAAGGCTTTATCCTTTCTTTTTCTCTTCTTTAAAAGCTTTCTTTCATCCATTTTTTCATCTCCTATATAAACCTCTCTAACCTACACTATTCATAGAAGTCAAAGTTTCTTATCACCACATTATATTTTATCAAGTATTTATTTCATAATCATCATTCCCGTCACTTTAGTGATGGGTTATTGACACTTTTAACTACTCTTCTCGATATTATATTTAAAATAAAAGTAATTATAAAAAGAAGTGTTCCCACTGCAAAAATGGTTTTATACTCAAGGGTTCCATAGGGCACATCTCCCATACTTATCTGAACTATGTATCCTGTCATGGTTTGAACGCTTTTAAGTGGATTAAATGTAAGCTGTGGTGTAGAGCCTGCTGCCATAGCAACAACCATAGTTTCTCCTATGGCTCTCGATATTGATAGGATAAACGATGCAATAATTGAAGATGAAGCTGCAGGGATTACTACTTTTGTTGCTACTTCCTGCTTTGTGCACCCCAAAGCATAAGCTCCTTCCCTCATGGATTTTGGGACTGCTGCCATAGCATCTTCACTTAAAGATGAAACCATGGGTATAGTCATAATCCCAACTGCTATTCCTGCACTTAGGGCATTAAAAACTTCAATGCTTGGAAATATCTTTCTTAAAAATGGTGTTATTGCAGTTAATGCAAAATATCCATAAACAATAGAAGGAATTCCTGCAAGTATTTCAAGTGTAGGCTTTAAAACCTTTCTTACACTGTCCTTTGCATATTCACTTAAATAAACTGCACTTAAAAGTCCAATTGGAATAGAGATAATCGAAGAAAAGATTACAATAAGAAATGTCCCAGCTAAAAGTGGAACAACTCCAAATTTAGCAGGTTCAAACATAGGTGTCCACTTTGTTCCAAACAGAAACTCAAATAAAGAAACCTCACCAAAAAAGCTTGCAGATTCTTTAAATAAAGAAATAATTATTCCAAGAGTAATTAGTATTGAAATTGTCCCAAGGGCAGTAAGTATTACCCTTATTATTCCTTCTTTTCTTTCCACGCTTCTCTTGCTTTTAAACTCAATCTTTTCCATAAGTTCAACTCCTACTCTCTGAATAAAGATAAAGCATACAATATAAAAAAATTATCTTAACCTTTTTAAATTTTCCTTATATATATCATCTTTAAGGGGAAAATAGCCTACTTCCTTTGAAAGGCTTTTAGCATTTTCCATATAAAATTTCAAAAACTCCTTAACTTCAGACCTTTTAAGAGAATCCTCATTTACATAAAGGTACAGCGGTCTTGAAAGAGGCTTATACTTCCCTCCTGTAACATTTTCCATTGTTGGAAGTGCCCCGTTTACCTTTAAAACCTTTAGCTTATCCTTATTTTCTTCATAATAAGCTGCTCCCATGTATCCCAAAGAAAATTTATCCCCTGCTACGCCTAAAACAAGAACATTAGGATCTGTGCTGGCAGTAAAATCTGGTCTTATGTTCCTTGCCTTTCCATTTATAGCCTCAGTAAAATACTCAAAAGTACCTGAATCCGTTCCTGGCCCATAAAGCCTTATTTCTTCATGAGGCCAGCCATCTTTCAAATCGCTCCAGTATTTTACCTTTGAATCCTTATTCCATATCTTTTTTAAGTCCTCAGAACTTAAATTATCTACCCAATTATTATCCTTATTTACAACTACCGCAATTCCATCTTGAGCTACCTCAAATTCCGTCATATTCACATTATTTTTTTCTGCTTCCTCTTTTTCAATATCCTTAACCTTCCTCGAAGCATTGTTTATGTCCGTTTCACCAGCTACAAACTTTTTAAATCCACCTCCAGTACCTGAAGTCCCCATAGTAATTTTTATATCTCTGTGCTTTGAATTAAATTCCTCAGCCACAGCTTCAGTAATAGGCCCCACAGTACTTGATCCATCTATTTTTATGTACCCTATATCGCTTTTTTTACAGCCTGAAAAAGAAAGCAGTAAAACAAATAAAATAGGAAAAGAAATATATTTTATAAGANNTACATAAATTTTATTATAAATATATAATACTTATTAATATTCCATTTAGCAAGTGCTTATAATTCATAAATTAAAAAAATACGAAATGCCAGCCACCTGGCATTTTCCAGGTCGCTGGCACCGTTCCATCCCCCAAATTTAGCTCGTCCATTAATGGAACGGTCAAGACCGTTCCCTACAGCATAATTCAATTAGGAATTGGAAACACAAATAATGCTTGTGTCATATTATTCTACTTATCCGTCCCTAATTTCGCTAATTTCTATTTTAGCTGCATTTAGAATACCCACAGTTTGGACAAATTACACATCCATCTGCATGGGTGATTTTATTTCCACATTCAGGGCATACATCTTGCTTTTTGGGCTTTTCTTCCTCTATAAGGTCATTTATATACATATTATCTGCAATGGTCTCATCATCACAGTTTTTAATTTCCTTTGAATTCATAAGCTTCTCAATGGTCCTTGCAATTGCATCTGGGCAGGACAGTACTTTAATATCCTTGTTATTTGCCCTTTGCCTTAATGTAGAATGACATCTTATTCCTTTAAGCTGATGAATAATTGATTCAACATCCATTCCGCTTCTAAGCCCAATAGATATAAGCCTTGCAGTAGCTTCTGACTGGGATGGGCATCCTCCTGCTTTACCTACGTTTGTAAATACCTCGCAAATTCCATTTTCATCATAATTTACTGTAACATAAAGGTTTCCGCATCCAACTCTTACTTTTTCAGTTATCCCCTTTGTAAGCTGAGGTCTTTCTCTTGGAGTTGAGCCATCATCTCCTGAAATGTTCCCTACCTTTTTATTATCCGTCCCTACATTTAATACCTGACCGCTTCGGCTTCCATCCCTATATATAGTTACGCCTTTGCAGCCAAGCTTATATGCCAAAGTGAACACATCTCTAACATCCTTTTCCGATGCATCATTTTTAAAGTTTACTGTCTTTGAAACTGCATTATCCGTATACTTTTGAAAAGCTGCCTGCATTCTTATATGCCAAACAGGTGTAATATCATGAGCAGTTACAAATACTTTCTTAATATCCTC
>DHEX01000151.1:6366-6829 GCA_002400085.1 Clostridiaceae bacterium UBA4839
TATGGATATACTTCAACTAATTTATCATTATCCATTACATTTCTAACAAAGGCAACAGCAAATAGAGGCTCGACCCCTGATGAAACACCTCCTATTATACTTATAGTCCCTGTAGGTGCAATGGTCGTTGTCGTTGCATTTCTAAGAGGTTCTTCATCTTTATATATACTGTTTTCAAAAGCAGGAAAAGCTCCCCTTACCTTTGCAAGCTCCCTTGATTCCTCTTTTGATTTTTCATTTATAAACTTCATAATATTTTCAGCAAGCTTAACTGCTTTCTCTGAATTATATGGAATATTGAGCATCATGAGCATATCAGCAAATCCCATTATCCCAAGACCAATCTTTCTTGTGCTCTTTGTCATCTTATCTATTTCATCAAGAGGATATTTGTTTACATCAATTACATTGTCAAGAAAATGTACTGCAGTTTTAACTGTCCTTTCAAGCTCCTTATAATCAA
>DHEX01000151.1:6861-7682 GCA_002400085.1 Clostridiaceae bacterium UBA4839
GTTGGGTTATCCCTGTTCATTCTATCTATAAAAACAATACCCGGCTCACCATTTGTCCATGCCATCTTAACTATAAGATCAAAAACTTCCCTTGCATTTAACTTTCCTACTGCCTTTTTAGTATGAGGATCAATAAGATCATAATCCTCACCCTTTTGCGCCGCTTCCATAAACTTCTCCGTAAGTGCCACACTTATATTAAAGTTTGTAATCTCTTTAGTATCCTCTTTGCATTTAATAAACTCCATTATATCAGGATGATCAACACGAAGTATTGCCATGTTCGCCCCGCGCCTTGTATTGTGGCTTACAAATCCATTTGCTATATACGTGCTGTTTTCTGGTACTGAAAGATCTAATGTAAGTGCTTCACTGCCTTTAAGTTCAACTACCTCATCATAAAATTGATTGTTTTCTAAAAACCACATTAAACTGCTGTTTTTAACTTCTTCATAATTCTTTGCCAAGTATTTTAATCTCATTCTTGTTAAATTTCTTTTAGCACTAACATCAGGTAAATAGTGAGAAATATCTCTATAAAGTTCTCTATTCGCACCTCTGCTTGCCTTACCCTTGGCACATCCTCGCCCCGGCCCGTCATATATTTCTTTTAATTTATATGCCTGATTAGGTATAATATCGTTAAATTCATATGATGCCTCTTCTATATTGTTTAATCTTTCATTTTTTTCAGATACAATAAACCCAATCTCATCCTTGAATTTTCTTATTCCTTCATTTGTTATTATTCTAATTTGATAAATAGGATTATCTCCAAAAGCATCTTTTCTATCTGATTTGATAGAAGTACAAGTTGGGAT
>DHEX01000142.1:0-1699 GCA_002400085.1 Clostridiaceae bacterium UBA4839
TAAATATCAACTGCTGCTCTAGATAATAAAAGCTGTAAAGCATAGCTTTACAGCTTTTTTATTATCTATTAGGTACCTTTTTCCAATCATCTAAAAACTTCCCTATTCCAATATCTGTAAGTGGGTGCTTTGTCATCTGAACAAGCACTTTATATGGAATTGTTGCAATATCTGCTCCAGCCATTGCTGCATCTATAACATGCATCGGCGATCTTATACTTGCAGCTATTATTTCTGTCTTAATATCATAATTATTAAAAATTTGTGTTATCCCCCTTATTAATTCCATACCCTCAGAGCCTACATCATCAATACGGCCAACAAATGGACTTACATAAGAAGCACCTGCCTTTGCAGCAAGAAGAGCCTGAGCTGATGAGAAAATTAAAGTGACATTAGTTTTTATTCCTTCCTTTGAAAGAATATTTACTGCCTTAAGTCCTTCAATAGTCATAGGTATTTTTACAACAATATTTTTGTGAATTTTAGATAGCTCCCTTGCTTCTTTTACCATACCCTCATGATCAAGACTTATTACCTCTGCACTTATAGGGCCGTCTACAATTGAAGTAATTTCCTTTACGACTTCCTTAAAATCTCTTCCTTCCTTTGCAATTAATGATGGATTCGTAGTTACTCCACTTATTACACCCCAGCTATTTGCCTCACGTATTTCATTTACATTTGCAGTATCAATAAATATTTTCAAGAAAATCACCCCTTATAACTATTTTACTATTCGGTTTTCTTTTTTATCAATAATACCTAAATAATTTAGCAGTTCATACATATCAACCATATATCTATCCACAACTTTGTCTACATAATCTCCCTTTCCTAAAAAAGCAATCTCCATTCCAGTAACCGGGCAGCTTAAAATTAAAAGCTGCTTTTTAATAATATCCTTCACGTTAAAAATATAAGAATGATTATCATCACAGGCAATACAACTTATATTTATTATAAGTTTATTGTCTTTAATATATACTTTAAATATACTGTTTCCACATTCGCACATCACATTTGTTGGAACTTTTAATTTAAAAAGGTTTAAATCAGCCACTGTATATTTACCGCACTCACTGCATTTAACAGCGATCTTATTTAATGTGTTGACTATCATTTTTTTCACCTCTTTAAATATTTATTCTCCATTTATATTAGAAATCCTTTTTATGTCGAACATTTTAGTTTAAGTTAATTTCTGGTTCTTTTTAGAAGATATTGTCAAACATACAGAAAAAAGGAACGCTTTAGCGTTCCTTTTTATCCTTATTAAGTGATGCCTTTATAAAATCTCTAAAAAGCGGATGTGGTCTGTTGGGCCTAGATTTAAATTCAGGGTGAAACTGAACACCCACAAACCATTTGTGGTTTGGTATCTCCACAATTTCTACAAGCCTGTTATCAGGAGATGTACCAGCAATTCTAAGACCTGCCTCTACCATTTTTGTTCTATACTCATTGTTAAACTCGTATCTATGTCTATGCCTTTCATAAATAACTTCTTCTTTATAAGCTTCACTTGAAAAAGAATTTAAAGAAAGCTTACATGGATAAATACCAAGTCTCATAGTACCGCCTTTGTCATCTATTTCCCTTTGATCTGGCATTAAATCTATTACTGGATATTTTGTATGAGGGTCGATTTCTGAGCTGTTAGCCCCATCAAGGTGAAGAACATCTCTTGCAAATTCAA
>DHEX01000142.1:1811-20931 GCA_002400085.1 Clostridiaceae bacterium UBA4839
CCATGTTTTAATGCTTCTACTACTGACATATATGCATCATGAAGTTCTACATATTTTCCAACCAGCGCAATGGTTACTTTCCCACTTAAATTTTTAAGTTTATCTACCATTTGGCTCCATTCTTCTAAATCAGCTTCACCGCATTTCATTCCAAGCTTTTTAACTACTAAATCATCTAGTCCTTCCTTATGAAGAAGCAGTGGTACTTCGTAAAGAGTTTCTGCATCAAGGTTCTCAATAACAGAATCCGCATCTACGTTGCAGAAGAGACCAATTTTTTCTTTTAAATCATGAGAAAGCGGTTTTTCTGAACGGCACACAATAATATCTGGTTGAATTCCTATACTTCTTAAATCTCTGACAGAATGTTGAGTAGGTTTTGTTTTAAGTTCCCCTGCTTTTCTTAAATAAGGTACTAAAGTTACATGAATAAAGCATACGTTTTCGCTGCCTGCTTCATATTTAATTTGCCTTATAGCTTCGAGAAAAGGAAGGCTTTCAATGTCTCCTACTGTTCCGCCAATTTCTGTTATAACTACATCTACATCCTTTTCTTTTGCAACTCTATAAACCCTCTGCTTTATTTCATTTGTAATATGTGGAATTACCTGAACTGTACCGCCGAGATATTCACCTTTTCTTTCTTTTTGAATAACCGACCAGTAAATCTTACCTGTAGTAACATTATTATATTTAGTTAAGTTTTCATCTATGAACCTTTCATAATGCCCAAGGTCAAGATCAGTTTCTGCTCCATCATCAGTCACAAATACTTCGCCATGCTGATAGGGGCTCATAGTCCCTGGGTCTACATTTATATATGGATCAAATTTTTGAATAGATACTTTTAAACCCCTGCATTTTAAAAGTCTTCCAAGTGAAGCTGCAGTTATACCTTTCCCAAGGGAGGATGTAACACCACCCGTTATAAAAATATATTTTACCGCCATTTTAAACCTCCTACCGTACAATAATTAACTTTAATATTGTACTTCAAAAAAAAATATAAATCAATGACATCGCATAAAAAATAAAGGAGCGCAAATGCGTCCCTTCATTATTCGTATTTTAAAACATATACTTTTGTCTTATCGGGTTCTAAATTTTCCTTTTTAATTTCAATCACTTTTGAGTCTAACTTTTCAAAATCACCCATCTTGTTAAGAAATTTATCTGCACTTTCAAGTTCAAACTTTAAAGCTTTTGTTTTATAATGCATAGGAATTACAACAGATGGTTTAAGTGTTCTAACAGTTTCAACTGCTTTTTCAGCATCAATAGTGTATACCCCACCTACAGGTATTAATAGTATGTCAATCTTACCAATCATATTAACCTGCTCTTTGGTTAATATATGCCCAAGATCCCCAAGATGGCATATTCTCATATTATCTATGTTAAATACATAAACGATGTTTTCTCCTTTTTTTGCTCCCATTTCCTCATCATGATAAGTCTTAATTCCTGATATTGGTATATCCTTAACATTGAAATTACCTATCTTGTTTATAACTTCAAAGTTTCCCTTTACGCAGTCAACGAAATTATGATCAAAGTGATTGTGGCTTATAGTTACAATATCTGCTTCTACACTTGGAAGCCTATAACCTACATTATCATCGAAAGGATCGGTTAATACCCTAATTCCGTTAGCTGATACAATTTTAAAGCATGAATGACCCAACCATTTTATTTTCAATTAAAACCCCTCCCAAGTATAATATTTCAACAATTATTTAATTTAAACGTTAACGTTTATATTATTATATTATATTATCGTAATATTTCAACAATTATTCATAATAATAATAAATAATTTTGTAAACTTTATATTAATTTAGTTTTTTCCTTTTCTCCTTTTCTTCCTTTCAAGGCCTTCAGGCTCTAAACTAANNTGAGGTTCAACATAAGTTGTAATAACGCCCTCATAATTTCTAAGCACAACCTTTGTTGGAGATTGACTTATAACATATTGAGGCATTACAGGAATTTTGCCTCCTCCCCCTGGTGCATCAATAACAAATGTAGGTATACAAAATCCTGATGTATGTCCCCTTAAACCCTCCATAATTTCTATACCCTTTGAAACCTTGGTCCTAAAATGTCCTATTCCTTGGGACATATCACATTGATATAGATAATAAGGTCTAACTCTCATCATAACAAGCTTATGCACAAGTTCCTTTTGAATTTCTACACTGTCATTTATGCCGCGAAGAAGAACTGACTGATTTCCAAGAGGTATCCCTGCATCTACAATAGCTTCACAAGCTCGCTTTGATTCATCAGTTATTTCTTTTGGATGATTGAATTGGGTGTTTATCCAGATAGGCTGATATTTTTTAAGCATTTTAAGAAGATCATCTGTAATTCTCATAGGATTTACGACAGGAGTCCTTGTCCCAATTCTTATAATTTCTACATGAGGAATGTCCCTTAGCTTTTTAATAATGTATTCCAGTTTATCATCTTCAATAACTAAAGCATCTCCTCCGGATAAAAGTACATCCCTTATTTGAGGTGTGTTTCTAATGTATTCAATAGCCGCATCAATTCTATCCTTTGACATACTATGATCAGTTCCGCCTGCAAACCTTCTTCTTGTACAGTGCCTGCAATACATAGAACACATATCCGTTATTAAAAATAATACTCTGTCAGGATACCTATGAGTAAGACCAGGTACAGGGGAATCCTTATCTTCACTTAAAGGATCCTCCATATCCTCTTTTGATATAATAAGCTCATTTATTGTTGGAACTGCCTGCATCCTTATAGGATCCTTTTCATCATTTTTATCTATAAGGCAAGCATAATAAGGAGTTATTGCCATTCTTAAAGTCTCAAGACATCTTTTTATAGCTTTTTCCTCCTCTGGCATTAAATTTATTACCTTACTTAAAGTTTGTACATCTGTAATCCTATTTTTAACCTGCCATTTCCAATCATTCCATTCCTCTTCTTTTACATCTTTCCATAGCTCTATTTCTTTATAATTTCTCAATTGCTATAGCCTCCTTATGACATTTTCTACCTAAGCATTTTTACTGCCACAATGATAATTCTGCTTTCATTTCATGCTATATATAGCAATATTTTACTTATATAAGTTCTTCTGAATAGCATTGGATTGAAATAACATTTATTATATGATATCACAATAATAAAGTTTTTCATAAACTTTTTAAGAATTTTCTGTAAAGTTATATTAGAATTACGGATNNTATTATGAATACAATAAAAAGAACGTTGTTTAAGCGTTCTTTACTGTGCCTCTTTTATATTTAATAAAAGAGAATTTTTTATTGAATCGAGTCCAGGTGCTTCCATTTCATATTCAAGTTCTACATTGCCGCCATTATCATCTACATCAATCATTACCTTTCTTGGTCTTATTGTAACCTCAATAGCTCCATAAGGTGTAGCATAAAGGCTGACATGATTTAATCCTTTTTTAAATAAAAGATCAGATGTGGTAGTCCCTTTTCTTATAATATTTAAAGAATCTTCAAGTATTCTAAGAGTAGTTGTAGTCCCTTCCATACCTGATATTTCAGTTTCATCATATATAGCAAGATACTCATTGCCTTTTTTTATATAATCTCCTTCAGTTATAAGCTCCAAAGTTTCAGGTTGTCCATCACCATCACTATATTGAGTTGTTTTAACTGAAATTAAAACCTTTTTGTTCACCTTTATCCCCTCCTTAGCAAAATACCATTAATATTTTTCAATATCTATTTTTTGTATATTATATATTTTTTCATTTAAAAAGTTGCTGCCAACCCTTGAAAATTTTTCTGGATTATCACTTACATAAAAATTATAGCATGATTTAATTTGATTGCTATTAAGATTTTTTTCCTCAAGAATTTTCTTAAGCTCAAGAGCCGTTTCTTCTGCAGGGTTAATAAGTGTTACACCCTCTCCTAAAATATCAGCAACTACATTTTTTAAAAGAGGATAATGTGTACAGCCCATAACAAGAGTATCTATATCTGATTTTTTAATAGGTTTTAAATACTCTTCTGCTACCATATAAGATACCTTACTTCCTGCCCAGCCCTCTTCAACTAAAGGGACAAATAAAGGGCATGGATATCCTGAAATTCTATAGTCAGATCTTAATTTTAAAATGGCTTTTTCATAAGCGCCGCTTCCAATAGTTCCTTCAGTACCAATAATACCTATGTTTCCATTTACCGTGGATTTAACAGCAGCATGAGCTCCTGGTTCTATTACTCCAATTATAGGTATGCTTAATTCATTTTTTAATGTTTCAAGGCTAAAAGCTGATGCAGTGTTACATGCAATTACAATAGCCTTTACTCCTTTTTCTATGAGAAATCTTGCATCTTGTCTTGCAAACTTAATTATAGTTTCTTTTGATTTAGATCCATAAGGTACCCTTGCTGTATCTCCAAAATATACTATATCTTCATTTGGTATTATCTTCATTATTTCTTTTACAACAGTAAGTCCCCCAATACCAGAATCAAAAACACCCACAGGTCTTGTATCCAAATTTACTCCCCACCTTTAAAATACCATAACTTTTTATATTATATATTGTTTAATATCTTCATCCTTTGCAGGAACCACTTCTATTATATTATATTTATCATTTTCATGTTTTTTGTATTTTATTTTTATTTTTTTTTCATCCTTACCCTTGCTGTATCTTCCGCAAATTTCACCTGCAACTTTTATATCATCTTCATTAGGCTCACCTTTAAGTACTATTGTAGAGCCCTTGAAATCCAGTGCATAAAAAACATAGTCCCCATTTGAAAGAAGATTTATAATTGCTTTGCCTTCACTTTCATCCCTTGTGGACATTACTTTTACTCTATCATTTAATCTGAAATGTCTCCCGATATTAAGCATTTCAACATCCTCAAGCTTTGGGTTTTCATCATGTAAGAGAAGGTCCCTGAGCCTTGCTGAAAAACCTATATCTGTAAGCTTGCATCCACCTGCAGGGGACGGATACTCCTTTATTCCCCACTTTTCAGCAAGCTCCATTTGTGCCTTCCTTGTTCTTCCGCTTATTCCAAGAAGCTTTTCTCTATCCACTAGCCCTTCAAGCTCCATTTTAGTAGGCTGCAGAACTTTAGCTGAAAGGGGTCTTAATATATATTCTTCATAACCCGATTCCCTTTTTACAATATCAAGCGAGTTTTTATTTTGTGACATAGGTCTTTGATTTAAAACTTCGCCGGTAATTATAAAGTCAGCATCCAACTCCTTTAAAAGCTTCCCGGCATAATTCATCATCATTGCATGGCAGTCAATGCACGGATTCATGTTTTTCCCATAGCCATGCTTTGGGTGCTTTACCATTTCAAGATGCTGCTCTGTAAAATCTATAATTTTAAGAGGTATATCAATTTGTTCAGTCATTTTAACGGCAGATTCATAGCCAAAAAAAGCAGACTTAAAACATATACCTATAACATCTATTCCAATGTCCTTTATAAGCTTTGCAGCAAGTATGCTGTCGAGACCGCCAGATATTAAAGCCAGTGCCCTTGCCATCGTATCAGCTCCTTTATCATATTCCATTTTACTATAATAAACTAATTATTTTTTTTTGTAAACACTTTCCCATACTGCAGCTGTAATTCGTGATTTAGATTTAATACACCGCTGCGATAAGAAAAATATATTCCATTCACTTACCCGTTTGCAAAGATGTTCTAATGATTACAGATGCTGTAGGTAATGGTTTTGACCATCCCCCTGGGGGATGCACGTAATGTAGGGGGCGGAACGGTCAAGACCGCTCCCTACCACCGTTTTTTTATTTTAATCATAAGAACAATCTGAATGCTCACTTGAAGTAAACACCTTCCCATTCTGTGGAAAATGGTTTTGACCATTTCTCCGGAGAATGCACGGGGTTGTGCGGGGACGGAACGGTCAAGACCGTTCCATGCCATTTTATTTAAAAAATAAGCCGGCACAGCCGGCTTACTTTCATTATCGTGTTTTGTTATTGTTTTTCATCTTCATATGCTTTTTCAGCATACTTTATTGCTGCAGTAACAATATTCCCACAATCCCTTGAAGTAACTGAACCCCAACCTTCTCTTTCTACAATGTCGTAAACACCAATTTCTTTTGCCAGTTCGCTTTTTAAGTTCTCTGACATTATACTCCTGTGTCTACTCATTTTAAAGCCCCCTTTTTAAAATAATTCTTCATTGAAATGTGGGGAACGGTCCTGATAATCCCACCCTCTAAATTCTAATCATCTAAGCGTAGGGAACGGTCTTGACCGTTCCGTTACACCAAATTTTGATCATTCAAAGGAGTTTTTTATTAATTTAAAAGGTTTTTTTAAAATTGGGGCGATGCAGCAAAATTAAAGTAAAAGAAATTTTTAATTTTAAAAATGTTTCTATAGAACGCCTACTCTATATTCTTTATATTCAGCGGTCTATATTAATATCTTCTCCTAATTTTAAATAATTATATGTAGTAAATGTTACATAGAAAGTTGACCATTGGGTGTATCTATAAGCTTTAATATTCTTTCCTGAGTGCCATCAATGGCATTAATATACACAATAAACTTTTCATTATTATAATTCCCATAAAATTCATAACAGAAAACTTCTTTTGTAGTATCTGCAGGGATAATTGCAAATCTCACATTTTTAATCTTTATTCTCGAGTTAATTTTCCCTCTGGCCTCATCAAGGCTTATATTTGGCTCCTCAATTTTTCTTTCAGTATGCGAAATCAAATACTTTTGTGATTCAACTCCTACTATTTCACCATTATCCAACGCTATCTTAAGCTTAATTTGATCTGGATAAATCAATACCTTATTTTGAACATAAACATAATTTACAATAGCCACATTATCATATCTTAATGTATATGTAGGAATCATTGACTTATACCCGCTGCTTTCCAAATACTTTATTCCTTTAGCTACTGCATCCTTAACTTCAATCTTTGCCAAAGCCACATCCCTGTTATCAATAAGGTAAACAATCTTTCCGCCATTTTTACTGATATCTATATTTATACTGTCCTTTCTTCCTTTTAAATTTACACTAAACCCATAAGCAGGTATTTTTTCAGCTAATTTATCACTATAAACCTCAATCCTTTCAACTTTATCCTTTCCAATATAATTTATTGCAGCATTTTTTGCTTCATCAGCACTTATTTCCTTCTCTGAAAGAACTTTGGGTTTTATAGACATCATGGTTTCAGAGAAGGGTCCATCATAAGTCAGGGATGGAACTTGCTGCAGATCCTTAGAAATGGCTTGGAATTTAACATCTGCAGTAGTCTTTTGAGCCTGGCTAAAAATCCTGCTGCCTCTGCTCTTAATTTCGCCCCAGTCAATATTTCCTTCCTGAATAGATTTTTGAAGATCATGAAGCCCACTACTGAGGTTTCCTGAACTTGCTTTGAGGGTTTCAATAGTTTTATAATCATCTTGTGATATTTCCTGCCCTTTATTATTGTTTCTTAAAAGGGCATATGAAAAATCAGACACCTGGGATAGGAACTTACTGGTTTGGGAAACAGCAGGATGAACTACAGGCATAGTGTTAATTTTCTCCTGGGCATCTGCTGCCTGCCTCCATATCTCCCCAAAAATAAGAAGGCTTTGCTCCGGAGCTTTAGTAACTGATATCTTTGAAAGAGAAGCATTGAGGCCTTCAACATCTGATATGACACTGTACAAATTTCTCGAGTATTGATTTTCAAGAAATATCCTGTAATCTCTTCTGTCTAAATACATTAAGAATCCAAAGGTAGTAGAACCTACAACAATAAAAGTAACTATAACGGCAAGCACTGCTCTTTTTTTCAAATCATATTCACTCCCCTCAATAAATTGAAACCGTCAATTAACGATAGCATAATCTCTTATTCAAGGCATATATTAAATTTTATATTCCTATATATGCCATAACTAAAGAGTACAGATAAATGCCAAGAATCTTTATAACTATTTTTTGCTAAAAAAAATTTTTTTATACATAAAAAAGCAGAAAAGTGAGTGGCTCGTAATCCTCCCTGTTTTTTTTATATCTATTGTGGATAAGCTATATATTAAGTGCTTCATTTGAACATAATCTTTTAAAATAATATTTTTGCACATACTAAAAATGTATTATAGTAAGAGGTGATTCATCTTGACGATTTTAATTTTCTCTGTTTCAGCGGGAAAAGGTCACAATAAGGCATCTGAAACAATAAAAAGCTACTTTGAAAAACACTACAGCAATGTGAAAGTGATAATAATTGATGCATTAAAATATATAGGCCCAAGCTTTGATAAAATAGTTATAGGAAGTTATCTTATAGCATTATCTAAAAAACCAATAATATACGATAAACTTTATTATTACAGCGAATATAAAAATGGAATTACCGTATTTACAAATAAATTAAACACTCTATTGTCTGTAAAACTAAAAAAAGTGATAAATAATGTAAAACCTGATGTGATTATATGTACTCATCCCTTTCCTCTCGAAATGATTTCCATACTAAAGGAAAAAAGCAAAATAAACATACCTCTTTGCACTATTATTACAGATTATGCACCTCATACTCTTTGGCTTTATGATAATGTGGATATGTATATTATTCCAAATGAAGATTTTATTAATGATTTAACTCAAAAAGGTATAAGTAAAGATATAATCTACCCTTATGGAATACCAATTTCTGAAGAATTTTTAAAACCTATAGATAAAATTAAAGCAAGAAAAGAACTAAAATTAGATGAAGATGCAGCAATAGTTCTTATTATGGGCGGAGGTCTTGGAATGGGGAATATCAAATCCATATTTGAAAAGATTGCCTTCAGCTCTTTGAATGTTCAGATAATTGTCTGCACAGGATTGAATAATAAGCTTAAAAATCAGCTTGAAAAAATTAAGTCATCATCTAATAAAAAAATCTTGATATATGAATACACAGATAATGTTAATCTTTTAATGTCTGCAAGCGATATTCTTATAACAAAACCAGGCGGACTTACAATAGCTGAAGCCCTAATTAAAAATATACCAATAATAATAACTTCAGCAATTCCAGGTCAGGAGGAAAGAAATTCAAATTATCTATTAAATAATGGAATGGCAGTAAGGATTAGAAAAAGTTCTAATATAGTATCTATAGTAAATTGCCTTATGAAAAATAAAAATAAACTAAATAGTATGAAGGAAATTGAAAAGGAAAAAGCAAAACCCAATGCTGTAGAGGATATTTGCAAGCTGCTTATGAAGTACAAAAAAACCTGTGATTAATACAGGTTTTTTTAACAATCTTTATTCGTAATTTAGATTTAATCCACCGCTGCGATAAGAAATACTAGAATGCTTTAATGGAAGGCTTTGGCCCTATTAAAAGTTTTAATTTGCTGTATGCATTTTTAATGGTATCAACAGTCTTAAATCTAAACTCTACAGAAGGTTCCAACCTTGCCTTTCCAGTATGTTTTTCATTTGCAGCATTTTTATCTTCATTCTTTGCATCACTTAAATTGTTATTTTTAATTTCTTTATTCAGCTCACTTTTATAAGCATTGCCTTCTTTATTTTCACTGTTAGCTGTAGTTATAGAGTCTGTTTCCTTTTTTGTTAAAACCTCATTAAGACGCATATCTGTTTCCTCATCAGTTAACCCCCTTGTAATGTCAATAAAGCACAACGGCGGAAACATTACGCACCACCAATTTTTCCCATTGCCATCACCAAGTACAATCCTAAGTGCTGTGTACTCTCCCGAGGGCAAAGTAATATCACTGTAATTTTTCACAGGAAAATTGAACTTCCCTAAATATGCCTTTGCCTTGTAATTCTTGCCTTCCTTTAATAGGATATCATTTGCAGTGCTTTCTATTTCAGGTAAGCTGTTTTCAATTATTGTTAAAGATTCTTCTCTTGTTTTAATATCTTGAAGTTTATTTCCCATATCATTTAAAACTGCATCCCTGACTTTGAGTTTAACCCTTTGATCATCCGAAGAATCGCTGTTAGCTACACAGTGAAATCTAATTATTTTACTTGCTACATCTCCCTTTTCTTTTGTTATATTCATGTACATCAATATAGAAATAATCATAATAGAGCAAATTAAAAATATAATCTTTTTCCTCATACATCTTCCCCCTGTTTATAATTTTTCATAAGTTACTTTAAACTACCTTTTTAAAGTATTTCCATTATTATCTTTTTTAAACACAAAATTAAATTTTCATTATCTTATTGTTCCAATCCTTCTTATTTCTACATTAACATCAAAATCAAACTGTGCTTTTTTAAAGGCTTCGTCCCAGTTGTCTTCATATTTTTCATATATCTTGTTGTGATATTTTTTTGTATATTCCCCAATTTTTAAATAATCTATACCAATGCTATTTTGAAAATAATCCATAACTTCGCTCAGCTCCATTGTAAGAGATTTTGCTAAATTGCTTTTTATTTCTTCTATTTTACCCTCCTTTGATATTTCCTCATCAAGTATAAAGCTTTCAATATCCCCTTCTACTTTTACAGTCACCTTATATTTTAAATTTTCCTTATCCTCTAAATGTACTGTTGTCTTTACACCTGTTATATAAAATGGAATAATAGTATCATCATATTTAACAAGCTTTCTTGCTTTTTTAAGTTTATTGGATATTATACTGAATCCTCTTAAATATTTCTGATCAACCATTTGATAAAACTCATAGTCCTTTATTAAAGCTAAATCTCTAACTTCTGCCTTTCCATCAGTAATTTTTATACATGGCATCACAGCATTGCCTTTTGATGATCTTAAGGTACCTTCAAGCTCCGTTAAGTCTTCAGATATTATGCAGCACTCTTTACTTCCGACTTGAAAAATACCAGATATATATGATGCAAGATTATTATCAAGATAATGCTTCACTTTAATATAATCATCTATACTTCCATTTACTGCAGCTACTTTCATATTCCTATTTCTTTCAGGATCTCTTTCAAGAAAATCAACTGCATCCATAAAATACTGCTTATTATTTAGCATATCTATAGTAAATACGCACATCTTTGTTTGTCCTAAATATATTATTTTATTGATTTTTCTTTCAATAACCCTCATACAGCTTGGAATATTTTCCCCACTTGCTTCAATACTTTCAAAAGCATCCTCTCCAGCCTCTTTCATTTTTGATGGTATTGGAACTGTAAATATTGTTCTTATTGCACCTTTATCGCTTTCGTAAAAAGGTTTTATTTCTCCTTTCTCAATATCCTCCTTTTCAGTTCTTTCCTTATTAACATCTAAAGCTATTCCAAAAACAAAAGCGTTTTCCTCTATCTCAACTCTATCCCAGCATCCTGATGAAAAAATCATTATAAATACTAAGAGTACTATAAATACCTTTTTTTTCATCCCTTACTTCCCCCTTTGTTTTTGATATAGGAAGCTATTAATATGAGTAAAGGCAGTATTATAACTGTGTATATTCCTAAGGTAGCACCTACCATATTGATATTTTTGAAAACCTGAGCCACATTATCCCCTAAAAGTCCAAATAAATAAACAACTGGTATATATAAAGTTGCAATGTGCTTTATACCCTTATGGCCTATTATTTCAGCCCCTACAACAGAATAAAGATAGGTAATCATAGCCATGGTTGTAAATACATGCAAAACCCAAACAGCCATTAATATTCCTTCTGCTCTTTCAAAAATAGAACCTGGAACATCAATAGCCTTTGCAAGTGCAATCACAGGAAACATAAGAGACTTTGTTTCTTCAACTCCAAATTTACCTAAATTTAATATTACAGCTATTGTATAAAATCCCGTTACTATAAGCAGTGCTTTAGTTGAGGTCTTAAACATCTTTTTAGGCTCCTTTATATAAGGAGAAATTATTAATAAAAGTTCATAACCAAAAAAGGAATTAGAACCAGCAATGATAGCAGAAAAGTATTCTTTAATATCTGCCGAAAAAACTGGAAGCAAATTTGTAAAATCATTTTTGGGAATTGCAATTAATATTAAAAGTACGTTTATTAAAACTATAGGGAAAAATACTGCTTCAAAAAATCTTCCTATAACTTCTATTCCGCCCTTTGCAAGAAAAACTGCTTCTATTATAATTGGCATAACAATAAATTCTATTGGAGTTCTTTGAAGGAAATACATCTTTACAGTTTCTCCAAATAATCTCGACTCAAGCCCAACCATAAAAAGAAAATATACAAGTACAGGGATAGCTAAAATTGTACCTGCTGCCTTCCCAAAAAGACTTTTAAGACATCCAACAAATCCTTGAGTGCTGGTTTTTTGAGCTGCTTTTGAAACTATATATAAAAATGGTATATTTACTAATCCTGTAATTATGGATAAAATCCATGCATCGCTTTTAACTTCCTTTACTAAAATAGCAGGTAAGGCAGCCATTCCAATTTCAATAATAGTTAAAATGACAAATATATTAAGTTGATAATTTGAAATCTTATCATTATCGCTTATCATTATTTTTTCCCCTGCCTTATTAAATCATTAGGATTTAACTGAATAGGTCTTTTTCTCATGCTTTTCCAAGGGCCTCTATAAAAGAGTGAATCCTTCATATCTTCTTTTTCAAAAGGTGCAAAAGGAGCTAAGTAAGGTACTCCAAAACTTTTTAAATTGACCATATGAATCATTATCCCTATAAAAACAAGCATAATTCCATAAAGCCCAAATATGGATGCTCCAAGCATAAAAATAAGTCTCATTATCCTTGCTGAAGCTGCAAATTCGTAATTAGGAATTGCAAAGGATGCTACCGCCGTAAATGCAACCACAATAATCATTATGGGGCTTACAATGCCTGCAGACACTGCTGCCTGACCTATAATGAGGCCTCCTACTATACCAATAGTGGAGCCTATAGGCCTTGGAAGTCTTATGCCTGCTTCAAGAAGTAGCTCTAATATAATAATCATAATAAGGGTTTCCATATATGCAGGAAAAGGTACCCCCTCCCTGCTGGCAGCAATGGAAATAGCAAGTTTGTTTGGAATCATATCTTGGTGATAAGAAGTTACAGCAATATAAAAAGCAGGTGCAATAACTGAAATAATGGCTGCAAAAGACCTTAATATTCTTGTAAAAGTTGCTATAATTGGCTTCGTATAATAATCTTCCGGTGATTGTAAAAAAGATTGAATAGTAACAGGAATTATAAGCGCTTGGGGAGAATTATCTACAAGTATGGCAACCCTTCCTTCATAAATTGAAGCAGCAACTGTATCCGGTCTTTCTGTAGCTTGAACTTCTGGTAAAAACGTAAAAGCCCTATCCTCTATAAACTGCTGAATATAACCACTATCTATAACAGAATCAATGTTGATATTATCAAGCCTTTTATTTAATTCATCCAAAATTCTTTTATCTACAATATCATCTATGTACATAATTGCTATATCTGTTTTAGAACGTACTCCTATATGCTTTTGGCATACTTTAAATCTAGGATCCCTTATTCTCCTTCTTACAAGAGCAGTATTCATCCTCATGGTTTCAGTAAACCCATCCCTTGAACCCCTTATAACTGTTTCTGAAGATGGCTCACTTATACCTCTTGTAGGCCATGCCCTGGACGCAATAACAAAAGCGCTGTCTGATTCATCAATAATAAGTGTGCTATCCCCAGATAAAGCTGCTATTATAGCTTCTTCTACAGTTTTTATTTCTTTAAAATCAGATGAAGATATAGCAGTAAACTGTGCTGCTTCTAATAATCTGTTTTTTATTTCTTCATAATCAGGTTTTACAATTCTCGCAGTAAGCATAAGAGGAGTTATTACAAAATTATCGAGAAGTATTTTATCAGCCATTCCATCAACATAAAACAAAAAAGCTCTTCTTCCATCTAATCCCCCTATTTTAAATTCTCTGTAAACAATATCATTAGAGCCTTCAAAAATACTTTTTATAAACTTTATATTATCATCTAATTTTTTACTTAAATTAGTTTTACTTTCAAAGTGCCTTTCAAACATTATGTCTTTTTTTACATTTGAAAACATTTAATCACCTCATACCTAAACAAATTTAGAAATGCCATAAAGTACTACTGCTAATACCGCATAAATATAGCCCGCTACTTTAGAAAACCTTTCTTCCTTTGCCATATTTAATTTTTTATAATCCTTGGCATCTATAAATATAAGAATGAAGCTGGTTACAAGAAAAAGAGCAAAAACTCGAATATCAAAATATTTATTTATAAATTTTAAAATTATCATATAATCATCTCCATGTATGATAATTTTTGCAAAAAGCATGAAATTTATGCACAAAAAAAAAGAACGCATAAAGCGTTCAAATTGCCTGCAAGTATTCTCGACTCACTGAGGATACAAGAAATACATCTTTAAGATAATCTCTAAGCCTATGGTAGCACTTTTCAGCAAGGGGCATATCGTCAAATACTCCAAAAACTGAAGGACCACTTCCGGACATTATACTGCCTAGTGCATCAAAGTCCCTCATTATTTTTTTAATTTCAAAAATAATAGGATACTCTTTTATTGTAACCGTCTCAAGTACATTAACCATGTCCTCACTTAATAATTTAATATTTCCATTTTCTATATATTTAATCAGCTTATCAGTATCCGGATGCTTTGGTATTTCATCCATCCTGAGTTTTTTAAAAACCTCCATAGTGGATACACATAAATCAGGCTTTGCAATAACAAGATAAGTTAATGGTATTTCCTTTAAAGGAGTTATAATTTCTCCTATACCCTCAGATAATGCAGTACCGCCGGTAAGACAGTAAGGTACATCTGCTCCTATTTTTAGCCCAATGCTTTTCATATCATCAAGGTTTAAATTTAAATTCATTAGCTTTGATATTCCTTTTATAACCCCTGCAGCATCTGCACTTCCCCCTGCAAGACCTGCGGCATGAGGGATATTTTTATGTATAGAAATATCAAATCCAAAGTTTAGTGAAAATTTATCTATCATTAACTTTGCTGCTTTATATGCTGTATTTTTCTCATCTATTGGTATATCCTTTATATCACATTTTATATTTATTCCACTTTTGTTTTTTTTGATTTCCACCTCATCATATAATGAAACACTTTGCATTATCGTTCTCAGCAGATGATACCCATCTCGTCTTTCACCAACCACATCCAAAGACAAATTTATCTTAGCAGGGCATTTTAAATTGATAATTTCCATAAAACCCCTCCTTATTTTTTGGTGTGCTATATATTATAAATCAAACCTTCAAAATATTCAAATATTAAGCAGAAAACAGTTAGAATTCGTAATTAAAGAAAAATGCGAATTACGAATAGTATAATCATTGGTAGGGAATGGTCTTGACCGTTCCGCTGGGCAATGATCGAAATTTAGGGGGCGAAACGGTGCCAACACCCAGCAGCAATTCTATTCTGTGGTATTTGCAGGACAATCTGAATTTGGTGGGACGGAACGGTCAAGACCGCTCCCTACCAATTAATTCTCCATTCTCAATTTTAAAAAAATTTGCCACAAAAAGCAAAAAAATAAAGCTCCCACTTATAGAAAAAAATAAGTGAGAGCCTCAAATTTTAAACTGCCTTGCAGTTTTGTTTGTTATTTTTATTTGCTTTTTTAAACTCCTCGAGAGTTTTCATTATCAAATCATAGTCTTCAAAAAATACTGATATTATATCTCCGTCCTGAGCATGCGTTAATGCTTTTTTGAAAGCTTCACCTTCATTCAAAATAGTATCGTAATTTTCCTTAGATTTTCCTGAAAGCTTTACTCCATTTTCAAGAAGCTTTACTACCTCTCCTTCTCTTTTTCCTCTTTTGTCCACGTCCTCCTTAATATAAATGTAATCAAAAGCCTTACCGCATATCTCCCCTATTTTGATTATACTGTCATCCATTCTATCCCCAGGAACACCAATTACACCTACAAGCCTTTTAGCATCAAGCTTTTTTAATGAGGTTATAACCTCATTATATGCATCAATATTATGTCCATAATCGACAACTACTTTAAACCTTTCAAAATCATATATATTAAATCTTCCTGGGTTTTGCTTTTCATCCTGATAAAAGGTTTTAAGACCTTTTACTATAATCTTTTCATCAACATTTAAAGCAATAGAGATGCAAACTGCAGCTATTGCATTTTGTACGTTATAATTTAAAATGCTGTTTAAAGTCGATGGTATATCTTTAATGGCTAAAAGAGGCTTTACATTATCGCAATCGCCTATGCAGATATAGCCATCCTTTATAAAAACTGCTTTTCCCCCGTCAAGCATATGTTTTTTAATTATAAGATTATCACTCTGCATTGAAAAATATATAATATTTGATTTTACTTTTTCGGACAGCTTATTAGCATAGGATTCATCTGCATTAATCACTGCATAGCCATTATCCTTTACAGTTTCAAGTACAAGGGATTTAACATTAATAAGCTCCTCTAAAGTGTTTATGCCATCTATACCAAGATGATCCTCAGAAATATTTGTAATTAAACCCACATCAGCCTTATCATATCCAAGACCTTTTCTTAATATCCCGCCCCTTGCCGTTTCAAGAACAGCCACTTCAACATCCTTATTAGAAAGCACTGCAGCTGCACTGTCTGGCCCTGTAGTATCACCCTTTTGGGTGAGCCTGCCATTTATATATATTCCTCCTGTGGTTGCCATGCCTACACATTTCTCTGAAAGGGATAAAATATGCCCAACCATTCTTGTTGTTGTAGTTTTGCCGTTAGTACCAGTAATTGACACCACAGGAATTGAATAATCCTTTTTATCTTTAAAAATATAATCCACAATGCTTGAAGCTACATTCCTTCCTCTTCCAAGTGAAGGGTAGAGATGCATTCTTATTCCCGGAGCAGCATTGACCTCCAATACCACCCCTTTATCTTCATAAATAGACTTTGAAATATCCCCTGTGCAAATATCAACGCCTGCAACATCAAGCCCCACTGCTTCTGCTGATTTTATAGCTGCTTCCATATTGTCAGGATGGATAATATCTGTACAGTCTTTAGCCACCCCACCAGTAGAAAGGTTAGCATTAAATCTTAAAATTACTTTTTCATGAAGTTTTGGGATATAATTTAAGCTCATATTATTATTTTTTAAATAATTAAGTACAATATTATCCACTTTTATTTTTGTAAGAGGTTTCTCATGGTCAAAGCCTCTTAGCGGACTTTTATTTTCTATTTCTATAAGCTCTCCAATTGTGTGAATTCCATCTCCAAATACACATGGTGTCATCCTAAGCGCCACTGCTGCAACTTTTTTATCTATTACAAGAACTCTATAATCCCTTCCACATATATACTTTTCAACAATAACATTTGGATTGTAATCAGAAGCAAACTTGTAGGCAAATAAAAGCTCATCTTCGTTTTTAATATTTACCGATACCCCTTTGCCCTGATTGCCGTCTACAGGTTTTACAACTACAGGATATGATATCTCTTCTGCAATTTTAGCAGCCTCCTCAAAGTTCTTTGCTAAGCCTCCCCTTGCCACAGGAATTGAAGCTTTTGAAAGTATATCCTTTGTAAATGCTTTATTGCAGGCGATGTCCACAGCAATACAGCTTGTAAATTTAGTTAATGTTGCCTCTGTAATTTGCTGCTTGCTGCCATATCCAAGCTGGAGCATACTGCCATTTCCAAGACGTCTTACAGGAATTCCTCTCTTTTTTGCTTCCTTATATATACTTAATGTACTGGGTCCAAGCCTTATATCTGAAATTTCTTTCTCAATTTGTGACATAACCTTATTTATATCAAAGTCCTCACCCTTTATAAAACTGTTTAAACATTCCATCGCATACTCTCCGCAAAGACCTCCAGCTTCTTCAAGCTCATACTGATAAATGACATAATAAATATTATCATTTACCACCCTTGCCTTGCCATACTTAACCTCGTTAAAGCCAAGCATATTTTGCATCTCAATTATTACGTGTTCAAGAACATGCGGGAGATAAGTGCCTTCCTTTAATCTGTCTTTAAACCCTCCTTCATACCCAAGGCAGCAGCAGTGCCTGCTTAACCCTTCAAATGATTTCAAAAGTCTTTCATTAAAACCTCCTATATCCTTCGTAGCTATATTTTCTCCTTCTTCAAGGCTTACAGTAAGCCTCATACATTTACTATAGCTGTAAATATTTGGTCCTATATATATTCTTTTATCTATCAGCTTCATCTTTTTCCACCTCATGTAAAATCTTTTTCAGTGGTTTCCTTTCTTTTAAATCAAAACCGTAGTTTTGTGGGAGGATATGTACCCTTGAATTAAATATTGTAATTTTTTCATCATTTTCAATATCCGATATATCGGAAAAGCTTATATCCTTTCCATCAACTACAGTTACAGCACCACTGCCAATCACTCTAAACTGCGGCGTCCCTTCAAATACTATGGCAGTATCTTCATCAATGCCAATGCCTATAATTTCAGGATTATGGGCTACTGCATTTAAAAGCCTTCCAATCCTTCCCCTTTGAGAAAAATGCTGATCAATAATGGCTCCTTTTATGATATCAAGACCGGGGGCCATTTTAATCTTACATTTTGTCGGAGAAATTTCTTCAACTCCTGAAACCATCATAGTAGTACAAATACAAGAGGCACCTGCACTTGTTCCAGCAATAAGTTTTCCCTCTAAAAAAGCACGTTTTACAGCCTCATATAATTTAGTACCTCCTATAATACTTGTAATTTTAAGCTGATCTCCTCCAGTAAAAAAAATACATCCAGCTTTTTCAATTTCATAAATGATAGAATCCTCATTTGCCTCTTCTCTACTCCTTATATCTATTACCCTTACCCTTTCAAATCCAATTTCTTTAAAAGCTTTAAGATACACAAAGCCAACCTCTTTTGGATAGGAGGTAGCAATTGTTAAAATAGCTATATCACCTTCTGCTCCATGTATTTTTTTTATTATTTCATTTAATATATCCCTTCTGTCAGTCTTATCTTCTGCTCCGCCAATTATAATAAGGTTCCCATAATTATTTTCCATTTTAAACCTTCCTTAAATGCATAATAGCTTAAAAACAGCTATCCTATATTTTTTCCATTTAAAATAACTTTATACAT
>DHEX01000032.1 GCA_002400085.1 Clostridiaceae bacterium UBA4839
AAAGGTTTCTTTCAACCTGTCGGCACAGCATACATGCTGGGCGTGCTTGTAGGGAACGGTCTTGACCGTTCCGCCCTCCTAAATTCTGGTCATCGTGCAGAGGAACGGTCAAGACCGTTCCCTACCATTTTAGCCCTTATTTTTCTTATCACAGCTGTACTTTATTCATTAATGATTTTAAATTACGAATTATAGTTTATTTGCTGTATTCTGGCTTTAATACTTGATTATTTTGATCAATTTTATCATGTCCACTATAATCATCTTCTGTGTTTATTTTTATATTTTTATATTTTGGCATACCAGAACCTGCAGGGATAAGTTTTCCAATAATTACATTTTCCTTAAGCCCAACTAAAGGATCAACCTTGCCCTTTATAGCTGCATCAGTAAGAACTCTCGTTGTCTCTTGGAAAGATGCAGCAGATAAAAATGAGTCTGTAGCAAGAGATGCCTTTGTAATTCCAAGAAGTGCAGTTTTTCCTTCAGCTAATTTTAATCCCTTTTCTTTAAGCTTTTCGTTTTCTTCTTCAAACTCAAAGCGGTCTATAAGACTTCCAGGTAGAAATGTTGAATCACCAGATTCTTCAACCTTAACCTTTTTAAGCATTTGCTTTATTATTATTTCAATGTGTTTATCATTTATATCAACACCCTGTATTCTATATACCTTTTGCACTTCTGCCAAAAGATACGATCTAACTGCGTCCTCACCTTTTATTCTAAGTATATCATGGGGATTTATAGAGCCCTCAGTAATTGCATCTCCTGATTCAATCTTTTGGCCATCATAAACCTTGAGCCTTGAGCCATAAGGAATTTCATACTTCTTTTCCTCTCCGCTATCGGTAGTTACTATAACAGTTTTTTTCTTCTTTTCTTCTGATATCTTAACAGTTCCCGGCATATCAGAGATTATCGCAAGTCCTTTTGGCTTTCTTGCTTCAAATAGCTCTTCAACTCTTGGAAGACCTTGAGTTATATCTGATCCTGCAACTCCACCTGTATGGAATGTTCTCATTGTAAGCTGAGTTCCTGGTTCACCTATGGACTGTGCTGCAATAATTCCAACAGCTTCTCCTACATGTGATTCAGTTCCTCTTGCCATGTTCATGCCATAGCACTTAGCACAAACTCCATACCTTGTTTTACAGGTGAATATACTTCTTATCTTCACCCTTGTAACTCCTGCTTTAATAATCTTTGAATCAACATCATCAGTAATAAAGGTATTTCTTGGGACAATAACTTCACCAGTTTCAGGATCTATAACATCCTCTGCAGTAAATCTTCCAGCCAATCTATCCTTTAAACTTTCAATAACTTCGCTTCCCTCTCTTATCTCTTCTACATAGAATCCATCTGTAGTTCCACAGTCATCCTCTCTTATAATTACATCCTGAGATACATCAACAAGCCTTCTTGTAAGGTATCCTGAATCTGCAGTTCTAAGAGCGGTATCTGCAAGGCCTTTTCTTGCTCCGTGAGTTGAAATGAAGTATTCAAGAACATTAAGGCCCTCCCTGAAACTTGCTCTGATTGGAAGTTCTATGATTTTACCAGAGGGGTTAGCCATAAGACCTCTCATACCACAAACCTGTCTTATCTGGTTTTTAGAACCTCTGGCTCCTGAATCAGCCATCATCTTTATAGGATTAAACTCATCAAGGCTCTTCATTAAAGCATCAGTTACATCTTCAGTAGTTTTTGTCCAAATATCAATTACTCTTTGATATCTTTCTTCGTCTGATATAAAACCTCTTCTATACATTTTTTCTATACCTTCAACATCCTTATCTGCTTTTGCAAGAAGCTCCTTTTTAGCTGAAGGAATAACCATATCAGATACTGAAACTGTTAAAGCACCAATAGTTGAATAATGATACCCCAATGACTTTATCTTATCAAGTGTAATACAAGTTTCTGTAGGTCCATGTTTTTTATAAGTCTTTTCAACTATCCTGCTTAATTGTTTCTTATCTACAACAAAATCTATTTCATAATCAAAGAATTTATCAGGATCACTTCTATCTACAAAACCTAAGTCCTGTGGAATGGCTTCATTAAATAAAATCTTTCCTACAGTTGTCTTTATAATCTTTGAAACTTCTTCTCCGTCTTTTTCTTTGATTATCCTTACATTTATTTTTGCATGAAGCCCTATCTGTTTTAACTGATATGCCATAATAGCTTCATCAGGTGTAGTAAAGTATCTTCCTTCACCATTTTCGCCATCTTTTATTATAGTAAGATAATAAGAACCAAGAACCATATCCTGAGTTGGAACAGTAACTGGCTTTCCATCAGATGGCTTTAATATATTATGAGCACCCAGCATTAAAAATCTTGCTTCAGCCTGAGCTTCAACAGATAGAGGCACATGAACTGCCATCTGGTCTCCATCAAAGTCAGCGTTATAAGCAGTACATGCAAGAGGATGAAGCTTTATAGCCCTTCCTTCAACAAGTACTGGTTGGTATGCCTGTATTCCAAGTCTGTGAAGAGTTGGAGCACGGTTTAAAAGCACTGGATGATCTTGAATAACCTCTTCAAGAATATCCCATACTTGATCGTTTACCCTTTCAACCATGCGTTTTGCATTCTTAATATTATGAGCAATACCTTTTTCAACAAGTTTCTTCATTACAAAAGGTTTAAACAGCTCAAGAGCCATTTCCTTTGGAAGGCCACACTGATACATCTTAAGTTCAGGTCCAACAACAATAACGGAACGTCCTGAATAGTCAACACGCTTTCCAAGAAGGTTTTGACGGAATCTGCCCTGCTTTCCTTTTAGTAAATCTGAAAGAGATTTAAGAGGTCTATTCCCAGGACCTGTTACAGGTCTTCCTCTTCTTCCATTATCAATTAAAGCATCTACAGCTTCTTGAAGCATTCTTTTTTCGTTCCTTACAATAATATCTGGAGCTCCAAGATCTAATAATCGCTTTAATCTATTGTTTCTATTTATAACTCTTCTGTATAAGTCATTTAAATCTGAAGTAGCAAATCTTCCTCCGTCAAGCTGAACCATAGGCCTTAAATCTGGTGGTAAAACAGGAACAACATCCAGTATCATCCATTCAGGTCTATTCCCTGATAGTCTAAAAGCTTCAACAACTTCAAGCCTTCTTATAATTTTAACTCTCTTTTGACCCGTAGCTCCTTCAAGATCTTTTTTTAGTTCAGCAGAAAGCTTTTCAAGATCAATTTCCTGTAGTAAAGTTTTTATAGCTTCGGCTCCCATTCCAGCTTTAAATGAGTTTTCACCATACTTTTCAATGTTTTCCCTATACTCTTTATCAGTGATTACCTGCTTTTTAGATAGCGGAGTTTCACCTGGATCAGTTACAATATAGGATGCAAAATAAAGTACTTTTTCAAGAAGTCTTGGTGATATATCAAGAATAAGCCCCATTCTTGAAGGAATGCCTTTAAAATACCATATATGGGATACTGGAGCTGCAAGCTCTATATGTCCCATTCTTTCACGTCTGACCTTTGATTTTGTAACCTCAACTCCACATCTGTCACAGACTATTCCCTTATATCTAACTCGTTTATATTTACCGCAGTGACATTCCCAATCTTTTACCGGTCCAAAAATCCTTTCACAAAAAAGTCCGTCCTTTTCTGGTTTTAATGTCCTATAATTAATTGTTTCAGGTTTTTTAACTTCACCCTTTGACCACTCCCTAATTTTTTCAGGTGAAGCTAATCCTATTTGAATTGAATCAAAATTGTTAAGCTCAAACAAGGGCACATCCTCCCTCCATATTATTCTTGGTCATTATGGTCATTACCATCATTATTGTTATCATCATTAAAATTTAATAAATCATCATCAGTTGAATTTTCATCTATATCGTTTTCAATTTGCATTTTTGATAGTTCTTCAATGGATACGTCTTCCTCCTCTTCATCCTCTGGAGCATCCTCACTATCTTCGTTTTTCACATTATCTTCAGCATTATCTTCCGATGGCGCAGCAATATCATCCCTATCTTCCATTGTGTTTTCAGACCCATCAATGTCGTCATCATCATCAATATCTTCTTTTATTGGGATTTCCTTCTTATCGTTACTTAATACCTTAACGTCAAGGCATAAGGATTGAAGTTCTTTAATAAGTACCTTAAAGGATTCTGGTACTCCAGGCTCTGGGATATTTTCTCCTTTTACTATTGCCTCATATGTCTTGACACGCCCTACAACATCATCTGACTTAACAGTTAATATTTCCTGCAGGGTGTGAGCAGCACCATATGCCTCAACAGCCCAAACTTCCATTTCTCCAAATCTCTGACCGCCAAACTGCGCTTTACCTCCAAGAGGCTGCTGGGTAACCAGAGAATATGGTCCTGTTGACCTTGCATGTATTTTATCGTCAACAAGATGAGCCAACTTTAATATATACATATATCCAACTGTTACTTTATTATCAAATGGCTCTCCTGTTCTTCCATCTCGAAGCTGGAGTTTACCATCTCTTTCAAAGCCTGCTTTTTCTAAGCAGTCCATAATATCAGTTTCATTTGCACCATCAAATACCGGTGTTGCAACATGCCATCCAAGCTTGTTTGCTGCAAGCCCTAAATGCACTTCAAGAACCTGACCGATATTCATACGTGATGGAACACCAAGAGGATTTAAAACTATCTGCAGTGGTCTTCCATCTGGAAGATACGGCATATCCTCTGCTGGCAGTACTCTTGAAATAACACCCTTGTTTCCATGACGGCCTGCCATTTTATCTCCAACAGATACCTTTCTTTTTTGAGCAATATAAACTCTTACAAGTTCATTCACTCCAGGCGGCAGCTCATCTCCATTTTCTCTTGTAAATATTTTAAGATCTACAATGATTCCTGCTTCGCCATGAGGAACTCTAAGAGATGTATCCCTTACTTCTCTTGCTTTTTCTCCAAATATTGCCCTAAGGAGTCTTTCCTCTGCAGTAAGTTCAGTTTCACCTTTTGGAGTAACTTTTCCAACAAGTATATCCCCTGATCTTACCTCTGCACCTGTTCTTATTATTCCTTTATCATCTATATCTTTAAGTGCGTCATCTCCAACGTTTGGAATATCCCTTGTAATCTCTTCAGGTCCTAATTTTGTATCCCTTGCTTCACATTCATATTCCTCAATATGAATAGATGTAAATACATCATTCATAACAAGCTCCTCAGAGATAAGCATAGCATCCTCGTAGTTATAGCCTTCCCAGCTCATAAATCCCATAAGAATGTTTTTGCCAAGAGCAATTTCTCCCTGATCAATTGATGGGCCATCCGCTATAACGTCACCTTTTTTAATCCTGTCGCCTTCATTTACAATTGGCCTTTGGTTAATACAGGTACCCTGATTAGAACGCTTAAATTTAAGAAGTTTAAATGTATCAATCTTCCCATCCTCATCACGTTTTATTTGAACTTTATCAGCGGTAACTTTAACAACCTCCCCATCATATTTAGATATTGGAATAACTCCAGAGTCCCTTGCTGCTCTATACTCAATTCCTGTTCCAACAATAGGCGCTTCAGTTTTTATAAGTGGAACTGCCTGACGCTGCATATTAGATCCCATAAGAGCACGGTTAGCATCATCATTTTCAAGAAATGGAATCATAGCTGTAGCTATTGAAACAATTTGTCTTGGTGAAACATCCATGTAATCAACTTCATTTGGAGCAACAACAAGTATATCATTCTTAGACCTTACAACAACCCTCTTGTTGAGAAACTTTCCATCATCGTCAAGAGGTTCATTTGCCTGTGCAATAAGATAATTATCTTCCTCATCTGCTGTCATATATATAATTTTTTTTGTAACAACATCATTTTCGACTCGTCTATATGGTGTTTCAATGAACCCATACTCATTTACTTTTGCATAGGTAGCAAGAGAGTTTATAAGACCAATATTAGGTCCTTCAGGAGTTTCAATAGGGCACATTCTTCCATAATGTGAATGGTGAACGTCTCTAACTTCAAATCCTGCTCTTTCCCTTGAAAGTCCTCCTGGCCCCAATGCTGAAAGTCTTCTCTTATGAGTAAGCTCTGACAGCGGATTTGTTTGATCCATAAACTGTGAAAGCTGTGAACTTCCGAAGAACTCTTTTATAGCTGCAGATACAGGCCTAATATTAATTAATGCCTGAGGAGTAACTACATCAAGATCCTGAATAGTCATCCTTTCCTTAACAACTCTTTCCATTCTTGAAAGGCCTATTCTGAACTGATTTTGTAAAAGCTCTCCAACAGATCTAATCCTTCTATTCCCAAGATGATCTATATCATCAGTGTACCCAATACCAAGCGGAAGATTAAGATAATAATTCATTGATGCAAAAATATCATCTTTAATTATATGTTTAGGTACAAGATCACTTATTTTTTGACTTATAGTATCTTTTAAATCGTCCTCATCTTGAGATTCTTCAAGTATTTTCTTAAGAGTGCTGTAATGAACCATTCCTTTGATTTTTAAGCCTGATAAATCATAAGGAAGTCCCATTTCATATATATTGACAAAATTATTACCTATAATTTTAATATTTTTGTCGGCAATCTTTATATATACTTCATTAATCCCTGAATTTTGTATTTTAACTGCTGTATCCCTATCTATTTTCTTGCCAGCTTCAACAAACAATTCGCCTGTTGAAGGATTAACAATATCATAGGCTGTAATTTGATTTGCTATCCTGCTTGAAAGTGCAAGCTTCTTATTGAACTTGTATCTTCCAACTTTAGATAAATCATATCTTTTAGGGTCAAAAAATAACCCGTCTAGAAGCTGGGTAGCACTTTCAACTGTAGGCGGCTCACCTGGTCTTAATCTTTTATAGATTTCAATAAGACCATCCTCAACAGATTTTGTACTATCTTTTTCAATAGTAGTCCTTATGCTCTCATACTCTCCAAAAAAGTTTATAATATCATTATCTGAGCCAAGTCCAAGAGCTCTCATAAATACCGTCAGAGGTAGCTTTCTTGTTCGATCGATTCTAACATACATTATGTCATTAGAATCAGTTTCATACTCAATCCAAGCACCTCTGTTAGGAATTACTGTAGAAGAGAAAAGCTTCTTCCCTGACTTATCAATTGATTCGTCATAATAAACTCCTGGTGATCTAACTAATTGGCTAACAACAACTCTTTCAGCACCATTAATGATAAATGTGCCTTGTTCAGTCATTAATGGAAACTCTCCCATATATACTTCTTGATCCTTTACCTCACCTGTTTCTTTATTGACAAGCCTAACCTTTACCTTAAGAGGTGCAGCATAAGTTGTATCTCTTTCCTTGCACTCTTCAATAGAATACTTAATGTTTTCATAATCAAGTTTGTAGTCAATGAACTCCAAAACTAAATTACCAGTATAGTCTACAATTGGGTTAACATCTTCAAATACTTCGTGTAAACCTTCATTTAAGAACCACTGATACGAATCGAGCTGAAGTTCAATAAGGTTTGGCATGTCGGCTACTTCTTTAATTCTTGAAAAACTCATACGAGTTCTTCTACCTACCTTCACAGGATGTACCATTAAAATCTCACCCCTTATGAAAAGTTAAACGGCTAAACGCCAGTTTAATTAAATTAATACGTAAATAATTGAATAATAAATGGATTTTACTTGTATTATTAACAAATTATTACCAATATATACAATAATAAGATAAGATACATAAAATGCACAATACCCCTATTATTTAATGCATTTTACTATGTTAGCACAAGTCAAATGATGTGTCAAGCGATTTATACGTAATATTTTTAATTAATTGGATGACTGTCATCAGTTATTCACCACCTTAGGCGGGGAATAACTGATCTACGCTAAAGAGTATGCCATCCCAAAATCATATAAGGAATAACGGATCTACACCGTCGGATAAGATAATTCTAAGACTCAGGTGGAGCCTTCTTATGAGGAATATCTCTCCATCTGAGTCTTAGAATAACCAATCCAGAGGCGTAGCAGCCGTTTAAATATTACGAATGTAGCCATCGAATAAAATATCATGTGCAAAAAAATTTAGGGAATGCATATTGCGTTCCCCAAAAATATCTTAATACAAACAAATATATTACTTGATTTCAACAGTTGCTCCGAATTCTTCGATTTTTGCTTTAAGCTGATCAGCTTCTTCTTTTGAAACTCCCTCTTTAACTGTCTTTGGAGCAGCATCAACTAAATCCTTAGCTTCTTTAAGTCCAAGTCCAGTAATTTCTCTAACAGCCTTTATAACTTTAATCTTTTGATCTCCTATTTCTTTAAGAACTACATCAAATTCTGTCTTTTCTTCTGCTGGAGCTGCTGCTGCACCTGCTGCTGCAACTGGAGCTGCTGCACTTACTCCAAACTTTTCCTCACATGCTTTGACCAATTCATTTAATTCTAATACGCTCATTCCTTCTATAGAGCTTATAATTTCATCAATATTCATAATTTACACCTCCATTAAATTTAACTAAGCATTAGCTTCTTGTTCTTTTTTTTCTTTAATTGCATTAACAACATAAACAAACTTTGAAAGTGGTGATTTCAAACTTCCAAGTAGTTTTGCAATCAATACTTCCTTTGGTGGTATCTTTGAAAGCTCATTAATCTTAGCACTATCAAAGAATTTGCCCTGAACAATTCCAGCTTTAAGTTCTATTGAATCATGATTTTTCGCAAAGTCTGCAAGGATTCTAGCCGGAGCAGTTGGGTCATCATATCCAAAAGCAACTGATACAGGACCCTTTAAGTATTCATCCATCTGTTCAAATCCTGCTTCTTTTGCAGCTCTTGACGTAAGAGTATTTTTAATAACTTTATATTCAACCCCTGCTTCTCTAAGCTGTTTTCTAAGTTGTGTATCCTCTTCAACAGTTATGCCTTTATAGCTTGTAAGTATAACTGCTTGCGACTTTTTAATTTTTTCAGTTATTTCATTGACCTTTTGTTGTTTTAATTCTATATTGGCCACCAAGTACACCTCCCTGCTTTTATTAAAGCCATAATTAAAGGCCTCTCCGCAGACAGAAAGGCCTAATATATATCTATCATATATCAAACCTCGGTAGGTTGGTTTCCCGTTACGCAAATCTGCACCTACTGTCTACGGTAAATTTACTAATTTAAAAACATACTATTTAATTTTATCAGCAAAAGAACGCCTTGTCAATATTATTCAAGAACTTTTGCTGGATTTATTTTAATTCCAGGCCCCATTGTACTTGAAAGAACTATGCTCTTAATGTACTGACCTTTAACTGTTGCTGGTCTAGCCTTAACTACCGCTTCCATAAGAACACGGAAGTTATCAGCAAGCTTTTCTTTTCCAAAAGATGCTTTTCCAATTGGGACGTGGATAATAGATGTTTTATCAACTCTATATTCAACTTTACCAGCTTTAATGTCTGATAAAGCTTTAGCTACTTCAAACGTAACTGTTCCAGATTTTGGATTTGGCATAAGTCCCTTTGGCCCTAAAATTTTACCAAGTCTTCCAACTAAGCCCATCATATCTGGAGTAGCAACTACAACATCAAAATCAAGCCAGTTTTCCTTTTGGATTTTTTCTATATATTCTTCTGCTCCAACATAGTCAGCTCCTGCAGCCTCTGCCTCTTTAGCCTTTTCTCCCTTTGCAATAACAAGAACTTTAACTGTTTTCCCTGTTCCATGAGGAAGAACTACAGCACCCCTAACCTGCTGGTCAGCATGTCTTGGATCAACTCCAAGCCTTATTGCAAGTTCAATTGTTTCATCAAACTTAGCTTTTGAAGTCTTAACTACAAGGTCAAGTGCTTCATCTGAATCATAATAATTTGTCTTGTCAATTAGTTTTTCGCTTTCTAAATATTTCTTTCCCTTTTTCATAATATACCTCCTTGTGGTACAAACGGCATTGCCTCCCACATTTTTAAGAAAAATTAAAATGTTATTCTACAACTATTCCCATGCTTTTTGCTGTTCCTTTTACCATTTCTATAGCTGTCTCAATGTTTGATGCATTTAAGTCCTGCATTTTCATTTGGGCAATTTCTTTAACTTTATCAAGAGAAACTGTAGCAACTTTTGTTTTGTTTGGCACTGCTGAACCACTTTCAATACCAGCTGCCTTCTTTAAAAGAACTGCTGCAGGTGGTGTTTTTAGTATAAAGCTAAATGACCTATCCTGATAAACAGTAAGAACAACAGGTATTATAAGGCCTGCTTGATTTGCTGTTTTAGCATTGAATTCTTTGCAAAATTGCATAATGTTTATTCC
>DHEX01000006.1 GCA_002400085.1 Clostridiaceae bacterium UBA4839
ATCAATAGAACTATCCTTCGGTGGCTCTATTGTATATTCTGTTTTTCTGTCAAATGTCAAGAGGCAGGTACCTAAATGCAACAAATAGTATATTTAAAATGGTTTTTCTAATTGTGGTTTAATAATATCTACTATTTTATCTGCTGTTCTAATAATATCTCCAAAATCTCTATTTTGAAAATTGAAAGACCATTTATAAACTGAAACATAATCCCCATACCTGTTTTGAGTTCCATTACCACCATAGTTATTTACATTCTTGCATATAGCAATTATCTTCTGTCTTAAATTATTAAGAATACTTTTATCCATTTTATTTTTATTATCCAGAGCAATCTTTAAAATAAAGTCTTCATTATTAAACTCCCAGTATAAATAATAATCAAATCCCTTTTCATTTTTGGGAATCCAACCTGTTTTGGTATCACCATCATCACTCCATAAATTCATAACTGCATTATTGGAGCCGCTGTAAATCTGCCATGCTCTACTCCTCTTAGATCTCTCCCTCATTTTGTTATATATATAATAATACAAAGGAAACCATAAACGATAACCCTTCTCCCTCAGAAATTCAATATTCCAGGGATTACCTGACTGTCCTATATAACGTAAAACATTACTTTTCCTATCTTCCTCACAGTTTAAAGAATCAATCCAATCGAGGTAGTTTTTATCACCAATTTTTAATCCACCAAAAATACTTATTATCTGTTTTAGTCTCAAAGTGTTAAATTTATGATTTTTTGTTGGTGGCTGTAGGCAAACCTGAGCTGTCCCAAATAGGAGCAGTAGAAATATAGTATTTGAATAAGTATGCTTGCAATTATCTATGAAATCATTGCAAGTGCCAACTAATTGGTTTTCCTCCGGTATTGAATCAACCTTCATTTCCATAACAAGATATCGGCAGGAATTATCATTCAAATATATCTCTACAACAAGGTCAACCTTTCTTCTTCTTCCAAATGAATATTCAGGTATGCATTTTATCTGACATATATCTCCAGCAGTAAAATCAAGATTTCTGCCTACATTACTGTATATTCTTTTTATTATTTCAAACCTCTCATTATCCTTCTTCTCAAGCAACCATTTGATCATCCCTGTATGTACCTTTTCCAATTGATAACCTACAATATCCACAAAATTACTTCCCATTTAAATCCCCTCGATTTATATTTTTTAATTTCAGCAAACATATTCCATCTCTTCAATTCCTCTATCTCCCCTCTAATAAAATATCTCTTTAATTCTATCAGAGGATGGATTATTATTGTACCAAACTGGAGATTATTCTCCGTTTTTGTTTGCCGAAGTTTCTTCTTTTACATCTCGGATATATTCAATAACATCCCTCATGTTTTCTTTTTCTTTCCCCTTGCTCCAATCAATTCCAATATAAAAATCTTGGACTGCCTCTTTCTCAAAAGGCTTTTTACCTACTGTGCCTTTTAAAACATACTTGTAGGTACATTTCACTGGATAAAGACTATAATCAACCTTTTCAAAGGTTTGAGGCAAAACAATATTTGTTACTTTAATTTTATTATCATCCATGTACTTTTTTACTTTTCCAATAGGGTCTTGGGCTTCTAATTCTGGAGACAACCCGAATTTTGTTGCTTTTTCATCACCAAGGCGAGAATTTTTTAAATAATTATCAATTAATGTTTTAGCCCCTTCTTCAATATCATCCTTATATTTATCTAATGATAATTGGAAACCAATAAACTTATCACCATTGTCAGCGAATTTTCCTACTGTTTCAACAGATTTATTTTCTAACTCCGTAATAAATTGCTCCAATTCCTTTGACATAGCACCAACCATTCTCATAGAAGAATAATCCATATACATATCTTTGTATTTATCTTGGTTATTAACAATATCCTCCATGTAATCTATCTTGATATCACTTTCAGGCGAATGGGCAAAAGGTTCTATTTTCTCAGAACATCCTACTAAACTAATAGTTATAATTAAACAAATTAAAATACATAAAATTCCATGCTTTCTTTGCATTCCATTATTTCCCCCTATAAAAAATAAATTTTATCTAAATAAGAATATGATTTAGTAAATGCTTAAAAAATACTTTGCTCATATTTTAATAATTCGAAATGCTAATATGGCTTTAAGCAAGCATCCTATCATTTAATAAAATCCATATGCCTTATTTACATGGCTTTTACTTATATCTTTTTACTTCTTTAAGATATTTATTAAACTGAATTTTAAATTGTTCTTCCATAGGCATTTCATTATTAAACAGTAAAATGTGTAACTCATATTGATTTTTATCTTCTTTAGGCATTGTATATTGTATTTTCCCTTCAGGAAAATCTTTGCATTGATAAGGAATAAGAGATACTCTTAATGGAATTTTAATATTTGCATCTTTTAATATTTTATCAATTTTATTTTTTACATTTTCCACATTAAAATTATAATTTCTTTCAACAACATTCTCATAATTAATATCTGCTCCTGGAATAAGTTTAAATATTTCTTCATTAGGCTTAATGTACGTATAAATAGTATAATTATCCCTTTTAGTAAGTCTTGCAATGTCTTTCTCGATTAAATCACTATATGTCTTATCAATCATCTTTGCCATTTCTTTTTCTTCTTCTAACATTCTTTTTTTGATTTGTACTG
>DHEX01000007.1 GCA_002400085.1 Clostridiaceae bacterium UBA4839
TTTCTACATACCTTTCTTATTAGCAATACCTGTAAGCATAAGTGCAATTGCACCATCACCAGTTACGTTACAAGCTGTTCCGAAGCTATCTTGAAGAGCAAATATTGAAAGTAGTAAGGCTACTCCTGCATCATTAAAGCCAAGTACGCCGGTAACTATTCCTAAAGATGCCATTACAGTTCCTCCAGGAACCCCTGGGGCTCCAATTGCAAATATTCCAAGAAGTAGCACGAATAAAATCATTGTTGAAACTGGAGGCATTTTTCCATATAAAACCTGAGAAATTGTCATTACAAAGAATGTCTCAGTTAATACTGATCCACAAAGGTGTATGTTTGCGCATAGTGGAATGGTAAAATCTCTAATATCATCTCTTAAAATATCAGACTTTTTAGCACATTTTAATGCCACTGGAAGTGTAGCTGCACTTGACATTGTACCAACAGCTGTTAAATAAGCAGGACCATAATATTTAAAAACTCTCATTGGATTCTTTCCAGATATAGCCCCTCCTATTAAATATAAAACAGTAAGCCATATAAAATGACCTATAATTACAATAACTATAGCCTTTAAGAATACTGGAAGCTGGGTAGTTATTGAACCTTGATAAGCAAGTGTAGCAAAAGTTGATGCTATGAAAAATGGTAGTATAGGAATAATAACTTTACCAACAATATCTAAAACTATGTTTTGAAATTCATCTAATAATTTTTCGGTAAGTTCTGATTTTGTCCATGCTGTTGCAAGACCTATAAGTATTGAGAAAAATAATGCGCTCATAACTGACATTACAGGAGGAATATCTAACTTAAATATTATCTCTGGAAGCTTTTTTAATCCTTCGGTATTATTTACTATATTAAGCTTTGGAACAATAGCATATCCAGCAAAAGTTGACATAAATGCAGCTCCTATTGATGAAAGATATGCGATAATTAATGCATAACCAAGTAATTTACTTGCATTATTTTTAAGTCGTGCAATTGATGGGGCAATAAAGCCTATTATTATCAAAGGTACTGCAAAGAAAATTACCTGTCCGAGCACATATTTAATTGTATTGATTACATTTATTACAGGCTCAGAAGCAAAAAGACCAATTACAAGACCTAAGGCTATTGCAACTAATAACTTAAATATTAGGCTTTTAAAAAACTTTTTCATTCAAGAACCCTCCTAAAATTATTTTTGAAACCAATTAATAAAATTACTCGATGTTATCCACTTAAATTCTGTATTAATTAGACCAAGCTTAGAAATTCCTAAATATAAATAATGCAAATATTATTTATTGCACATTATTTCAATTATCTTATTATCAATACCTTTCATGCCCTCCACGCAAAGCTTTCCAAGATTTTTTATAGTAGTTTCAGCTTCTTCACCTACTATACCATCAAAGTTAGATATTATTATATTGTTTTTGGCAAGTTCAGCAGAAAGAATTGCCTCTGAAGATGCAGTAGAAAGTTTCAATGCACATCCGCCCTTAGCTCCATCACATAGCATACCTGCTAAGTTTCCTACCATATTTTTTATGGTTCCTGCTATCTGATAATCATTACAACCAATTAGCCATGCTACAGATACGCTTGCACCAATTCCTGCAGCTATACTGCACCCACATATTGGCGACAGTTTGCCTGTATATTCTTTTATATAAATAGTAACTAAATGGCTGAAGGCTAGCGCTCTAGCTAACTTTTCATCGCCTAAATTAAGCTGTTTACATACAACAGTGGGAGGGATTATAGCTGTAATACCATGGTTTCCACTACCTGCACTACTCATAACAGGCATATTAACTCCTGACATTCTAGCATCAGCTGCAGCAGCTGTATATACTCTAGCTTGATTTACTATATCCTTTCCAAGCATGCCACCCTTCATTAGCTTATCAATACCAGCACCTAATCCAAGTCCTGACCCATGAGATAACCCTTCAATAGCCATATCCATGTTCATCTTTGCTCCTTCAAGCAAAAATTCTAAATCCTTAAATGGAATTTGCTCAATTGCTTCTCTTAATTCTTTTATAGTTAAATTGCCTAATTCATGTACATCATTGCTGCTGGAATCTCCTCTTTTATCAGGCTTTTTTTCATATATAACATTGCCATTTGCCTCTACAAGAACTATGTTTGTGTGGGAGTCCTCTATGACGCATTTTGAAGTCCCCTCATTGGTTTTTATATTTGCTTCAATGTAAAATGCTGCCTTTTTATTTTCTACTTGTATATCTATAATATTTAGTTTTAAGAACTCTTTTGCCTGGTTTATATCTTTTTCATTTACATTTTTGAAAATTTCAAGCCCTAAATCTGAATTACCACATATAATAGAAAGAGCGATTGCAAATGGGATACCCTTTTCACTTGTTCCAGGGATTCCAACCCTCATACCATTTTTATAGATATTAGGACTTAATTTTACTGATACATTTTCTATATTACCATTGATCTGTTCGGCAGCTTTTGAAACAGCAATTGCAACTGCTACGGGTTCTGTACATCCAAAAGCTGGTTTTACTTGTTCTTTAAGTATTTGAACTATTCTTTCATTCTCCATAAAAATCACTCCTTTACCCTACTATATATGCAAGTATCATGCCAAGAAAAATAAGATAATTAGTCAATTATTGCGACTTTTCAGCATATTTAAGCATGGAAATGAGTGATTTTTTCAAATATGAAAAACGCTTTT
>DHEX01000054.1:0-10419 GCA_002400085.1 Clostridiaceae bacterium UBA4839
TCCCTTATTTGATAAATCAATATTTTATCCTCATTAATTGCACATCAATATCATCGTTTTTAATGTCTAAAACAGCACAGCCAGGGGCAGAATCTCTTGGGAGGGATGTACTGCCGGGATTCAATAAAATCATTTCACCCTGCCTTTCAACACACTGTTTGTGAGTATGTCCAAATAGAACTATATCAGCATTTTCTTCTAAACCTTTAAAATAAATATCATTTAAAGAATTGTACACACCATATTTATGCCCATGAGTAATAAAAATTCTTTTACCTTCAATTAAAAGAACTTTATCCCTTTTTACCCCAGAAGCTATAAAATCATTATTCCCAGCTACATATTCAATAGGTTTATTATATTTTTGATTTATTTTTATCATATCTTTGTAATTGTCCCCTAAATGTATTATCATATCCAGTTCACCCATACTAGCAATTGCTTTATCAAGCATGTACAAGTTTCCATGTGAATCACTAACCACACCTATCCTCACTGAAATTTCACTCCAAGTCATAAAGAATTTTTACATAATTAAAATTATAATATAAGCCATCTTCCATAATTAATATTCTAATTATATACCCTTCAATTCATAATTTAAAACTATTCATTTAAATTCTTTGCATTGGGATTTACAAATTTATTATAAAATTCCTTCTTAAAATTTGAAAGAGCATTTCCTCTATGGCTTATAGCATTTTTCTCATCCTTTGAAAGTTCAGCAAAAGTTTTGCCTAAGCTTGGAACTATAAAAAGAGGATCGTATCCAAATCCATTTTCCCCCTTTTCCTTATGGCCGATAAATCCTTCTACGGTTCCCATTGAAGTAATCTTATCCCCCTCAGGTGTTAAAAATACAATAGCACTTACAAACCTTGCACCCCTATCCTCATCCTTTATATCCTTCATTTTTTCTAAAAGTTTTATATTATTTTTCTTATAATTTCCATGCTCTCCTGCATATCTTGCTGAGTAAACTCCTGGTTCACCATTTAAGGCATAAACTTCAAGGCCTGAATCATCAGCAATTGATGCTTCTCCTGTGATGTCTAAAATAGTTTTTGCTTTTATAAATGCATTTTCTTCAAAGGTTTTACCAGTTTCCTCTATTTCAACATTAATTCCAGCTTCTTTCATAGATAAAACACGAAAACCATAGGGCACAAGAATATCCTTTATTTCACTTATCTTATGCTCATTATTACTTGCAATAATAATTTTATTAAATTTATTTTCCATTATACCACTCCTTCTTTTGTAACTTTGCATGTCCTTAGTGCATAGAATATATATAGAGATTATTAATCTGGTGATTGTATGTTATTTTATGATTTTAAAGAAAACAATTATGTTTTTAAAGATTTATGTGATTCTCTATGTCTTTGGTCAGTAAATAATGTAAAATGGTCCTGTCTATTTTCAGGTATTGGGATTATTGAGCCTCTTTCAAAAAAAGAAATAAAAAAAATTGAAGGCTTATATCGTGATAAAAAAGAACTAAAGCATACTATTGATAATGTTGTAATACTAAAATGTATTTATAAGAAAGGTAAGCCGGTATTTGCTCAGCAGCCTTCATATATTGTAAATCCCGGAAAATATATGTGGAATCCCTCAAGCTTTAGTAAGGTTATTGACCCCTCATCCCAAGCCTTTGCAGTGCTTTCTTTACTTAAATCAGCAGTACTTATAAAAGACAGTGATGAATTGACTGCATACATGATGTTTAAATGTGCTAAATCCATCTACAATTTTACTTCAACATATTTAAAAAATGACCAAGGACTTTACACTTCCTGTGAAAACAAAGAGAAAAAAGCCAGCAATAAAATATCCTTAAAATATTTAAAGAACAACCCAAAACTCATAGATCAGGTATATATGCATGAATCAGCACTATACTTTTCCCATATAGCTTCTCACTTTAGTGAAAACATTGACAGCAAGGCAGCTTTGAAGTACAAAGATGATGCAAAGCATATATTTTTTTATCTATTTAATAACTATAACACATTATTAAATATGTCATCAAGAGACATAAGCCTCTGTATATCATCCTTTTGCAGATGTTATGAAATTGAAGATAATACTGCGGCAAAAAAAGCTTATAGGGATTTGATTGTAATTTTATGTGCTGAGCTTGAATCAAGAATTAATGAAAACGGAGAGGTTACAAGAAAGCAGGAAAACTTAGCAAAAACTTCTTTTATTTCTCACTTTAGAGCTGCTAATGCTCTTTTAGAAGGATATATGGCTACAAGCATAGATAAATTTAAATGTTCAGCTAATAAAATAAGTGAATACCTATTGGATTTTTATAACCAGTCCTCTGGCATTTTTAATCTTTCAAATGACTCTAAGATGAGCTTGACTATAAGGGATGTATGTGAAATTTTTAAATTTTTGGTATTGTATAGTTCAGTAAATAAAGATGTAAACATTTTTGAATTAATAAACAATTTTTATTATATAACCCTGAAAAGCTCAATAATTGTGCAAAGTGTACCTGAAGATGAGCAAAAATATATTTGGGAAAATGCAGAACTTCCTTCAGGGTCACCTCCTTGCCATGGAACTAATAAGGCACCAGTATTTTTAAAAAGCATAAAAATGGACTTTAAAAAGAATGGTATTCCTACCCCTTCAAAGAGCTTTAATAGTTTATATTCACTTTATTCAAGCTATTGTTTTTTGTTTTACCTTTCATCAATTGCAATGAATCAAAATAAAATTGACACAGACGAAAGGATCAATGAAGAATATATGTTAAGAGGCAAAAGTGAAATAACAGATATTGAAAATCAAATAGCAGAGCTAAATCTTCCTGATGAAAATAGTAAACTCAGCAATACAGCTTCAGTAGAAAATACCGGAAATCTAAATCTAAAGCAAAATCAGCTGCCAGATGATGATATTGCGGATAGCAGCCGTTTGAATATTACGGATGATAGCCATCGGGATAAAAAGCGCCATTATGAAGAATACTAATGATAATTAAGGAGGTAATGCATAATGACAAATATCAACTGTTCTGCTAAATGTAATTATGAGCAAAACGGTAAATGTACATTAAATCATGTAGGTGTAACTTCAGATGTTATGGGATATGGAACTGATTGTGCTTACTATACCCCCAAAAAAGAAAAGGAAAAAGTTAAACCCTCTTCGCAAACTCCTCCTAAGATACAATAAAAATGGGGCGAACAATGCTCATCTCTATTAAAAACGGGCGAACAATGTTCGCCCCTGCTTTTTAAATGATAATTTCAAAAGCCCAGAAAATCCGAGTTCTTAAATTATTTTGCTGTCTTATCAACATAAGCATTTTGAAAATATACAAATCCAAGAACTGACTTGTAGGTACCCTTTACATAAGGCTTCATACAAACTATATTTTTATAATAGTAAAGCGGTATAATTGGCATATCATTCATAATTACATCTTCTGCCTGATGTAATAGCTGAACTCTTTTTGCCTTATCTGGTTCTCTTCTTGCTGCATTTATTAGTTTATCATATTCAGGGTTGCTGTATCCTGCATCATTTTGACCGCTGTTTGAAACCCACATATCAAGGAATGTCATAGGATCAACATAATCTGCAATCCAGCCATGTCTTGCTACAGTATAGTCCTTGTCAGTTCTTGTTTTTTGGAATACCTTCCACTCCTGATTTTGAAGCTGAACATCAATACCTAAATTTGTTTTCCACATTTCCTGTATAGCGACTGCTACATTTTGATGCCCTGAACCGGTGTTATATAATATTGTAATCTTTGGGAATCCCTTCCCACCGGGATACCCTGCATCTGCAAGTAGTTTTTTTGCAGTAGCTATGTCTCCTTCAGGTTTATAATAATCCTTATTTTTAAAATCAGTACCCTTTTCATCAATTGGAATGTTTGGAGGTACCAATGTTGTTGCTGGTATCTGTCCTCCACGCATAACTTTCTCAACAATATCCTTTCTATTTATAGCATAAGCTAGTGCTTTTCTTACCTTTACATCCTTAAGAACTTTTGCAGCTGCTGGATCAACCTTATCTGCCTTACTGGTTAAGTTAATTACATAAAAGTAATTTCCAAGGTATGGGACAGACACAGCAGTTTTATCCTGTAAAAGTGTCGGAACTTCAGCACTTGGCGGTGATTCAATATAGTCTAAAGTACCTGATTTAAATGCCTGTAAATAGCTTGTAGCATCCTCAAGCATTTTCATTTCAAGCCTATCAAGTTTAACTGATTTTGAATCATAGTAGTTTGGATTTTTTTCAAGTACAATAGTATCTTTTGGCTTCCACTCCTTAAGTTTAAATGCACCATCGCAAATAAAAGTTTCAGGTTTTGTAAACCAAGCTTTATCCTTTTCTACTACATCCTTTCTTACAGGCATATATGTAGGAAATGCGCAAAGATTCAGAAAATATGGAGTAGGGTATTCGAGCTTTACCTCAAGTGTAGTATCATTAAGTGCTTTTACACCCACATCATCTGCTGATGCCTTTTTACTGTTATAAGCTTCACCATTTTTTAAATAATAAAGCTGATATGCATACTCTGCTGCAGTGTCCGGATTTAAAGCTCTTTTCCAAGCATATTCAAAATCCCCTGCTTTAAGCGGCTGCCCATCTGACCATTTTGCATCATTTCTTAATGTAAAAGTATAAGTAAGTCCATCTGCAGAGATTTTCCAATCTGTCGCTACTGCCTTTACAGCTATTTCTTTTTCATTAATCCTTGTTAATCCTTCAAAAGTATTTACTATAACTATTGCTCCATCAACTGCATTATTAAGTGCAGGATCTGCTGTGGCTGGCTCTGCTCCAAGATTATACTTTATTACCTGCTGTGCTGTAGATGAAGTTTTACACCCTGAATATAATGTGCATACAGCAGTAACTGCAAGAACCATTGATAAAATTCTTACAAACTTTTTACTTTGCATATTTTTCCTCTCCTTTTTATGTATATTATCCGGCTAAAAAGCCGGATATTTTCATTAATATAGGTGACAAGCAACAAAATGGCCACTGCCAATATCTTTAAGCTCAGGAGTTATTTCTGAACAAATTGGTTTTGCAAATTTACATCTTCCTTTAAACCTGCATCCAGGCGGAGGATCAATTGGTGATGGAATTTCTCCTTCAAGAACAATCCTCTTTTTGCCTCTTGTAATTTTAGGATCAGGTACTGGTATTGCTGACAAAAGTGCTTGGGTATATGGGTGCATAGGATGCGTATATAGCTCATTACTTTCTGCAACTTCCATCATAACTCCAAGATACATAACTCCAACCTTGTTAGAAATATGCTTAACCATTGAAAGATCATGGGCAATAAATAAATAAGTTAATCCAAAATCGCTTTGTAAATCCTCAAGCATATTTACAACCTGTGCTTGAATGGATACATCAAGTGCAGATATTGGTTCATCACAGATTATAAATTCAGGCTGAACAGCAAGAGCTCTTGCAATACCAATTCTTTGCCTTTGTCCTCCTGAAAATTCATGAGGATATCTGTTGGCATGCTCACTATTTAAGCCAACCCTTTCAAGAAGATAATGAATTCTTTCGCTTCTTTCTTTTCCTGACATAAGCTTATGAATATCAATAGCTTCACCAACAATATCCCCAACTGTCATTCTGGAATCAAGTGAAGCATATGGATCCTGAAATATCATTTGCATCTTTTTTCTGTATGGAACCATTTCTTTATTGCTTAACTTTGCAATGTCTACCCCATCATAAATAATCTGCCCATCAGTAGGCTCATAAAGCTTTATAATGGTTCTGCCGCAAGTAGTTTTTCCACATCCTGATTCTCCAACAAGGCCTAATGTTTCGCCTTTATTAATAGTAAAAGAAACACTATCTACTGCTTTGACCAAACTTGTTGTTTTATTTAGAATTCCCTTTTTTATCGGAAAATATTTCTTTAAATTATTAATTTCAATTAATTTTTTATTTTCTCCCATTATTTATCCCCCCTTTTAAAAGGTGATGAAACTTTCGGAGCATCCTTATGGTTTAACCAGCATGCTGCCTTATGATTTTCTCCAATTTCAAACATCGGCGGCCTATCTGTCATACAAATTTTCATAGTATATTCGCATCTTGGTGCAAATGGGCATCCCTTAGGAGGATTTAATAAATCCGGCGGCTGGCCCTCAATTGGTTTAAGCCTTTCCCTAATAAGAGTATTAGGGTTAGGAACGCTGCCTAAAAGCCCCCAGGTGTATGGATGCCTTGAATCATAAAATAAATCATCTGTATTAGCAGTTTCTACAAGCAATCCTCCATACATAACATTAATCCTTGAGCACACATCAGCTACTACTCCTAAATCATGAGTGATTAATATTATTGATGTATTTATCTTTTCCCTTAACTCCTTCATTAATTCAAGAATTTGTGCTTGAATTGTAACATCAAGGGCAGTAGTAGGCTCATCAGCAATTAGTAGCTTAGGATCACAGGATAGCGCCATAGCAATCATAACTCTTTGCCTCATACCACCTGAAAACTCATGAGGATACTGCTTCATTCTATCTTCAGGGCTTGGTATCCCAACTAATGACAGCATATGAGCAGCTCTTTTATATGCTTCAGCTTTATTCATATTCTTATGCTTTATTATTGGTTCTGTAATTTGATCACCAATTTTTAAAACTGGATTAAGTGATGTCATTGGATCTTGAAATATCATGCTGATGTCATTTCCCCTTATCTTTTCCATTTCCCCTTCATCTGCCTTAACCAAGTTTTTCCCTTCAAAATAAATATCTCCATTTATTATTTTTCCATTATCGGATAATAATTTCATAATCGACATCATTGTTATACTTTTGCCGCTGCCAGATTCCCCTACTATTCCTAAAGCCTCTCCTTTATCAAGATAAAATGAAACTCCACGAACAGCTTTTACTTCACCGACATGAGTAAAAAATGATGTCTTTAAATCATTAACCTGAAGTAATTTTTCCATACTCTATCTCTCCTTCTACTTACGCATCTTTGGATCAAGTGCATCTCTTAATCCATCTCCGAGAAAATTAAATGCAAGAACAGTCAAGCATATAGCCAGTGAGGGGAAAAGAAGCTGATACGGATATATCATAAAGGATTCCATAGCATCTGAAGCAAGTGAACCCCAAGATGCTTTTGGAGCTGATATACCAAGCCCTATAAAGCTTAAAAATGACTCTGTAAATATTGCTGATGGAACAGAAAGTGTAAGTGTTACAATTATAGGCCCCATACAATTTGGAATAAGATGTCTTAATATAATTCTCCAATTTGATGCACCAAGAGTTTTTGCAGCAAGTACGAATTCCTGTTCTTTAAGAGAAAGTATCTCTGCTCTTACTATTCTTGCCATGGACAGCCAATATGAAAGTGAAAGTGCTATTAGAATACTTGGAAGTCCGGCACCCAGTATAAGCATAAGAAGGATTACATAAATCATCATTGGTATAGAATAGAGAACATCTACAATTCTCATCATTATATTATCAACTTTTCCCCCGAAAAAGCCTGATATACCGCCATATAGCACTCCAAATGTAAGGTTTAATAAACTTACAACATAACCAACGGTTAATGATATTCTTGCACCGTAAAGTACCCTTGTAAAAATATCACGTCCAAATTGATCCGTTCCAAACCAATGAAGCTTGGTAGGCCCCACATTTGAAAGATTAAAATCCTGTGCTGAGTAGCTATAAGGTGAAATCCATGGCGTTATTATTGCTATTATTGTAATAAAAATAACAAAATATAAACCAGCCATGGCAAGTTTATTCTTTTTTAATCTTCTGTAAGAATCTTTTAAGAAAGTTTCACTTGGCCGCATAATATTTAAAGATTGTCTTTCTTCCTTTGGAACTTTTTCAAACATGTCTTTTGTTACTTCCATGTTACCCCTCCTTTATTCCAGCTTAATTCTTGGATCTATAAACGCATAAAGTATATCAACAACTAAATTGCAAATTACAAGAAAAGCACTGTAGAAAACTGTAACCCCCATTATTGCCATATAGTCTCTGTTAGTTATATTCTGAACAAATTCTCTTCCAAGCCCCGGAATACCAAATATTTTTTCAACAACAAAGCTTCCGGTTAAAATTCCTGCAATAAGTGGTCCCATATAAGTTACAATTGGAATAAGGGCGTTTCTTAGTGCATGCTTAAATATTACAGTTTTTTTCGAAAGCCCTTTAGCTACTGCAGTCCTAATATAGTCCTGCCTTATAACGTCAAGGAGACTTGACCTTGTGAGTCTTGCAATAAATGAAAGTGAATATCCTCCTAAAGCTATTGCAGGCATAATATAATTTAGAGGTCCGTCAAATCCAACAGGAGGTAATAGTTTAAGCTTTACAGAAAAAATCAGTATTAAAAATGTTGACAATACAAAGCTCGGAACAGTAACTCCTAAAGTTGCAATAATCATACATAAATCGTCCTGCCATTTCCCCTGATGTAGTGCTGCAACTATACCCATATAGATTCCAACCACCAGTGAAAACAATATTGCAACAGAACCTATTTTAGCTGAAGCAGGAAATGAATATTTTATTATTTCATTTACTGTTCTTCCTTCATATTTTATTGATGGCCCTAAATCGCCTTTCAATAGATTTTTTAAATAAAGTCCATACTGCTGCATAATAGGCTTGTCTAAGCCAAACTTAGTCTCTAAATTTGCCTTTACCTGATCAGGCAGCTTTTTTTCACCATCAAAAGGTCCGCCTGGCATAGCATGCATTAGGAAAAAAGTTGCTGTTACAACTATCCAAAGTGTTATAAAGCTTGCAAAAATCCTTTTTACAATGTAGTTTGACATGTTATTCCTCCTTAATAAATTTCTGACTTTTTAAAATATTTAAAATAAAGATTATAGATTATCCTGTGTAATTCGTAATTACCATGTTTAAACTTAAATAGAATATGGGCATATATTCGACATTTTTCTGATTTAGCTATTGATTTTACTTATTGTTTATAACATTTATAGATAATTTATTTATTTTATATTATAGTTTATTTTGAATTAAATTTCCCTATTAAAGTCTTTCCACATTTTTATTTGTCTTCCCATTTTGATAAATTATGGAGGAAAAACAAGCATAAAAAAGTAATTTAAATTTAATTCACCGCTGCGATAAGAAAAATATATTCCATTCACTTTACCGTTTGCAAAGATGTTCTAAGAATTAAAATGGCAGACAAGCTGTAGGGGATGGTCTTGACCATCCCTCTGATGGATGCACGGAATCGTGGGGGCGGAACGGTCAAGACCGTTCCCTACATTTTATTAATCCTAAGAACATCTACTTGCTTGCCAGGCATGTGGCATGTGGCAAGTACACTAAAAAAATAGTACTTGCCACATGCCATGTGCCTGGCACTTAAAAAAAATAATAGGCAGAGCATACATAGAATACTATGTAGCTCTGCCTATTATCATGGTTCAGTTATTAATTTCCCTGCTTTTTATAGCTTATTATTTAGTTTTTCCTGCCTTTGCATCTTCATCTATATAAGCATTATCAAAGTATATGCCACCAGTTGGAACCTTATAAACTCCTTTTACATAAGGCTTTTCAACAACTTGGTTTACATAGAAATAAAGTGGGCAAACTGGATAATCCTTCATCAATATATCTTCTGCCTGATGAAGCATTTCCATTCTCTTCTTAGCATCAGGCTCANNCCAGTTACCCACATATCAAGGAATGTCATAGGATCCGAATAGTCACCTATCCATCCATGTCTTGCAATTTGATAATTGCCTTGTTGTCTTGCATCCTGGAATACTGCCCAGTCCATATTTTGGATCTTAACCTTTACCCCTAAGTTCTTATACCACATATTCTGTAATGCTTCAGCAATAGCCTTATGATTTTCACTTGTATTATAAAGATAAGTTATTTCTGGGAGACCTTGTCCATTTGGATATCCTGCGTCTGCAAGAAGCTGCTTAGCCTTTGCAACATCTCCTTCTGGTTTATAATAGTCTCCGCCCTTTGTTCTAAACTCAGTAGTTCCCTCTTCATATATACCATATGGTACAAATGCTGTCGCTGGCTTTTGCCCTGCTTTTAATATTGCATCAATCAAAGGCTGCCTATCTATAGCAAGTGTAAATGCTTCCCTAACCTTTTCATTATCAAAAGGTGCTTTCTTGGTATTGAAGCAAGCAAAGTATGTTCCAATGTATGGGACTATATTATATTCTCCCGCATCCTTTAATCTCTGAATCTCTTCTGGTGGGACAGCGTCAAGTACATCAACATCACCTTTATCATAAGAACCCATTGCTGATGATGGTTCAATTATCATAACAAAGGTCAATGCATTTAGTTTGACATTCTTAGCATCCCAATATTTATCATTTTTAGCACATTCATATTT
>DHEX01000054.1:10455-11516 GCA_002400085.1 Clostridiaceae bacterium UBA4839
TTCAAGGAAATATGGTGTAGGAGCCTTTAATGTAACTTCAAGGGTATTCGGATCCTTTACTTTAATCCCTACATTATTAAAATCTGCATCTTCCTTCTTTGAAAGTGCGGTATAATATTCTTCTGCTCCTTTTATACAGAAAAGTTGATAGACATACGCAGCCTCTGTTGCTGGGTCAAGAACCCTCTTCCATGCATAAACAAAGTCATCAGCTGTAACAGGTGATCCATCTGACCATTTTGCATCTTTTCTTAAATGGAAAGTATAAGTAACTTTGTCATCAGATATATCCCACTTTTCAGCGACACCAGGTTTCATTTTTGAGTCTTTATCATATCTTGTAAGCCCTTCAAAGCATGCAGTTATAACATTTCCACCATCAGTTGCAGTGTTTTTAGCTGGATCAATAGTCTGTGGCTGTGCACCAAGATTGTAAACTATCTTTTGGTTTTCATCTTTAGATGAGCTTTTGCCACACCCTGCAAACAGTACAGTCAGCATCATTACGCTAAGCAATAAAGCTAAAACTTTGCTTAAATTCTTCTTGTTCATAATATCATAGTTACCCCCTTTTTTTTGAAGCATTTTTGAAGTAATTGAATTACTTCATTATGTCATAGTTACCCCCCTTTTTTGAAGTAATTGAATTACTTCATTATATACAAATATATACAAATTTTATTAAAGAGCTAAGTTAATTATCAAACAAATGACAAGAAACATAATGTTCATTTCCCAAATCTTTTAATTCAGGATCTTTTTCACCGCATATATCCTTTGCAAACCTGCATCTCTGCTTAAATCTGCATCCTGGAGGNNTCAGGGTCAGGTACTGGTATAGCAGAAAGCAGTGCCTGAGTATATGGATGAAGCGGATGAGTATAAAGTTCATTACTTTCCGCTAATTCTACTAACTTCCCAAGATACATAACTCCCACTCTTTTTGAAATATATTTAACCATGGAAAGATCATGAGCTATAAATAAATAAGTAAGCCCTAAATCCCCCTGTAAGTCTTCAAGCATATTTACAACCTGTGCCTGAATTGAAACATCAAGGGC
>DHEX01000054.1:11531-14929 GCA_002400085.1 Clostridiaceae bacterium UBA4839
GCATGTTCACTATTTAAGCCTACTTTGTTTAAAAGATAGTGCACCCGTTCATTCCTTTCTTTTTTTGTCATATTCTTTTGAATATCAATGGGTTCCCCAACAATATCTCCTACTGTCATTCTTGGGTCTAATGATGCATAGGGATCCTGAAAGATTATTTGCATCCTTTGCCTGTATTTTAACATTTCATTAGAACTTAAAGATGTAATATCCTTTCCATCATATATTATCTTCCCTCCTGTTGGCTCATATAGCTTTAAAATTGTTCTTCCGCAAGTTGTTTTCCCACAGCCTGATTCGCCAACAAGCCCTAATGTTTCACCTTTTTTAATTCCAAAGGATACCCCATCTACTGCCTTTACATTTTTTGCAGTCTTTTTACTAAATCCATTTCTAACTGGAAAATATTTTTTTAATCCTTGTACTTCAACTAAATATTTGTTATTTATTGTTTCATCACATTCGATGTTTTTCTCCATTACCTTTCCCCCCCTTCAAAAAGCCCAGGAATCTTTGGTGCATCTTGGTGGTTAAGCCAGCATGCAGCCGTGTGTCCATCATCAATTTGAAAATAAGGAGGCTGTTTTTCTTGACATATTCTCATTGCATATTTGCACCTCGGAGTGAATGGACATCCTGTAGGTGGTTTTAATAAATCAGGTGGCTGCCCTTCAATAGATTTTAATCTTTCCTTTACAAGTGTTTTAGGATTTGGGACACTCCCAAGAAGCCCTATTGTATATGGATGATGCGGCCTATAAAATATATCTCTTGTTGTTCCCGATTCTACAATAATTCCTCCATACATAACATTGATTCTGCTGCAAAAATCTGCAACAACTCCAAGATTATGAGTTATAAGTATTATAGATGTATTTATTTTATTTTTTAAATCCCTCATTAAATCAAGAATTTGTGCTTGAATTGTAACATCAAGCGCAGTGGTAGGCTCATCTGCAATTAAAAGTTTAGGATCACAGGCTAGTGCCATTGCAATCATAACCCTCTGCCTCATACCTCCTGAAAATTCATGGGGATATTGCTTTAACCTGTTTTTTGCCTGAGGTATTCCTACCAAGGTAAGCAGTGATTCTGACTTTTTAAGTGCATCTTCCTTTGTCATTCCCTTATGCCTTATAAGCGGCTCAGAAAGCTGATTGCCAATATTAAAAACTGGATTTAAAGATGTCATTGGATCCTGAAATATCATGCTTATTTCATTACCCCTTATCTTAAGCATTTCCTTCTCACTTATTTTTAGGAGATCCTCACCTTCAAATATAGCTTTTCCCTCTTTAACCTTACCTGTATCAACAAGAAGCCGCAGTATTGACATCATAGTTACGCTTTTTCCACAGCCAGACTCACCAACAATTCCTACAGCTTCAGCTTTATTCACATCAAAAGAAACTCCCCTAACAGCTTTAACCTCACCTGCATACGTAAAAAATGAAGTCTGAAGATTTTCAACCTGTAATAATTTTTCCATGCTTTTTTTCCCCCCTACTTTCTCATTTTTGGATCAAGAGCATCCCTCAGCCCATCTCCAAAAAGATTAAATGCCAGCATCATTATACAAAGCATTAATGCAGGGAAGAAGAGCGTATATGGATACTGCCTGTAGTATTGCAATGAATCGCTGCAGAGGCTTCCAAGGGAGGCTATTGGAGCATTAACTCCAAGACCTATGAAGCTTAAAAAGGATTCAGTAAATATTGCAGAAGGTATTGACATTGTAAGTGTAACAATAATAGGTCCCATACAGTTTGGAATAAGGTGCTTAATTATTAGCCTCGAATTCTTTGCCCCAAGTGATTTTGCCGCAAGTATAAACTCCTGTTGTTTTAATGTAAGAATTTGTCCTCTGACAATTCTGGCCATACCCGTCCAATAAGATATACCAAGTGCTATATATATGTTTAAAAGCCCATTGCCGCTTTTATCTTTTAATGCAACCATTAAAAGAATTACATATAACTCTGTTGGTATAGAATATATAATATCAACTATACGCATCATTATATTATCTGTCATCCCGCCGTAAAATCCTGCTATGCCGCCATATAAACATCCAATAATAAAGTTTATTGCTGCAGCTACAATTCCTACAGAAAAAGATATTCTTGTTCCAGTAAGAACTCTGACATATAAATCTCTGCCAAGATTATCTGTTCCAAAATAGTGTTCCTTTGACGGTTTTAAATATCCCTTAGTAAGATCATTTGTATAATAATCATATTTGGAAACCATAGGTCCAACTATGCATAATACCACAAGAAATATTAAAACACATAAAGATACCATTGCCACCTTGTTTTCTTTAAGTCTTCTCCATGCATCCTGCCAATATGTTTCACTTGGTTTTACAATTTCATTCTCACCGTTTTTTTCTGCTTTTAAAGGCTCAAAACAATTTTTATCTAATTTAGCTTCCATAATATCCCCCCGCTCTATTTTTCATACTTAATTCTTGGATCAACTAGTACATATACAATATCAACAATAAGATTGCATATTATAAGAAAAGTAGCAAAAAATATAGTAACGCCAAGAATTACTGTATAATCTCTATTTCCAATGCTATCAACAAATTCGCTTCCAAGACCTGGTATTACAAATATCTTTTCAATTACAAAGCTGCCTGTAAGAATAGATGCAATCAAAGGTCCTAAATAAGTAACTACAGGTATTAAAGCATTTTTTAAGGCATGTTTGTAAACTACAACTTTATCTGGGAGGCCTTTTGCTTTTGCAGTTCTAATATAATCTTGCCTTATTACATCAAGAAGGCTTGACCTTGTTATTCTTGAGATGGAAGCAGTAGGTGATCCTGCAAGTGCAATTGCGGGAAGCACAACATGAGCAGCTGAGCCCCATCCCCTCGATGGAAACCATCCAAGTTTAACAACAAAAAAGTAATATAATAGAGTTGCAAAAACAAAACTTGGAACAGTAATACCTAACGTAGCAAGAACCATTACGGTATGATCTTGCCATTTCCCCTGCCGCAATGCAGAAGTAATTCCAAAGGGAATGCCAATTAAAATGGAAATTAATACTGCAACTATTCCTAATTGAGCAGACTTTGGAAACTCATTATGGATCATTCTTTGAACTGTTTTTCCTTTATACACCATGGAAGGTCCCAAATCGAACTTAAGAAGATGTTTCATATAGTCTTTGTACTGCCACCATGTTGACTTGTCCAAATTGTATCTTGCCTCCATTTGCTTTCTTATTGCTGGTGGAAGCTTTTCATTTTTTGAAAACGGCCCACCTGGGATTGCATGAGCAAGTAAAAATGTAATAGTAATTACTGCCCAAAGTGTAATGATACTTGAAATAATCCTTTTGAATATGTAATTCCCCATCAGCCACACCCCTCCTATAAAAATTAA
>DHEX01000055.1 GCA_002400085.1 Clostridiaceae bacterium UBA4839
TTTATTTGTTGTTTATTTATTTAATAAGGTTTCTCTCGTAAGATTCAACCATTTTTTTAACCATATTCCCACCAACTGATCCGCATTCCCTTGATGTCATATTTCCCCAATATCCTGATTCTGGCACTTGAACTCCTATTTCACTAGCTATTTCATGTTTAAACTGATTTAAGCCAGCCTTTGCTTCTGGTATAGTATTTTGTTTACTTCCACCTGTTCTATTTGCCATATATATTCACCTCCTATTTAAGTTGCTATTGTTATTTTGCCACGAAAAATGTCAAATATTCAGGAATTTGATGGATGAAATAAAATTATAATTAATTAATATTTATATCGTCCTTTTTCTCATATAGTATTTTTTCAGTTTCTTCTCTTAAAATTTTAAATTCATCATCATATATTTTTTTACTTTCAATAAGATACTTGGCAACCTCTCTTGCATCCTTTAATATATCTATATCTTTAATCGGATCTGCGAGTTTAAGTTCAGGCAAACCATGCTGTTTAAGTCCAAAAAATTCACCAGTACCTCTTATTTCCATATCCTTTTCTGCTATCTTGAAGCCATCATTTGTCATTACCATAATCTTCATTCTCTCTAGTCCTTCACTGGTCTTTGGATCTCCTATCAATATACAATAGGATTTATAAATTCCCCTTCCAACTCTTCCTCTTAGCTGGTGAAGCTGTGCCAGCCCAAATCTGTCTGCATCCTCAACTACCATTACAGTAGCATTAGGGACATTTATGCCAACTTCAACAACAGTTGTAGATACTAATACTTGAATTTTTTTATTATAAAAATCCTTCATTATTTTTTCTTTTTCTTTATAGTTTAATTTCCCATGAATAACCCCTATTTTATAATTTCTAAAATAATTATTTTTTAAAAAAACAGCCATTTGCTCCACTGATGATACATCTAAATCACCATTTTCTGATACCATAGGACATATAACATACCCTTGCCTTCCCTCGTCTATCTGCTTTTTTAAAAATTTGTAAATTCTATCTCTTAAAGATGGTCTTACAAAATATGTATCCACCTTTTGTCTTCCCGGCGGAAGTTCATTTATGATAGATATATCCATATCACCATAAATAAATAATGCAAGAGTTCTTGGAATTGGAGTTGCAGTCATAACAAGAACATGAGGATTATGTCCTTTAGCAGCTAGATTACTCCTTTGCCTGACACCAAACCTATGCTGCTCATCAGTAATAACTAAACCAAGATTTTTAAATTCTATATCATCTTGAATAAGTGAATGAGTACCTACAATTATATTGATTTCACCATTTTTTAGTTTCATTAAAATGTCATCCTTATCCTTTTTTGAAGTGCTCCCCGATAGCATTTGAATATTTAAGTCCCATTTTTGCAGCACTTTTTTTATTGATTCATAGTTTTGCTGTGCAAGTATTTCAGTTGGTGCCATCATAGCACATTGAATACCATTCATAGCGCAATCAAATAAAGCTATTATTGCAATAATAGTTTTACCAGAACCAACATCACCTTGAACTAATCTGTTCATTGCTTTATTTTTATTTAAATCCTGAATTACTTCATCCACTGCATTTTTTTGAGAATTTGTCAATTTATAAGGTAAACTTTCAATAAGTTTTGGTATTTGAGGACAAGGATTTATTTTATAAGCAGTTTTATCATTTTCATATTGATTTTTAATTAAAAAAAGTGCTAATTGCAATTTTAATAACTCATCAAATTTTACTCTTCTTATACTTTTATTTAATGCATCAAAGCTTTCCGGAAAGTGTATGTTTTTTATAGCATAATCTATATCCTCAAGCTCATATCTTTTTTTTAATTCAATTGGAAGACATTCCTTAATATCTTCGTTAACACTATTTATACACTGATTTGATATCTTTCTTAAAGCATTTTGAGTTATATTTTTTGAAAGGGGGTATATCGGAATTATTCCGTTATATTCTTCACTTTTTATTTTTTCATACTGTGGTTCTATTATTTCTATTTCACCATTATTTATTTTTATAGTTCCATATAAAATTATGTTTTCACCTATTTTAAAGGTTTTAGACATATATGGCTTGTTAAACCAAACACCAGTTAAATACCCCGTATCATCTTTAAACACTATCCTGTTTATGCTTTTCCCCGTTCTTGTGCGCTTACATCTCATAATCAATGAAACCTCAACATTTACTACTGCATTTTCCCCATCAATTAATTTGTCTACTGTTTTTTTATTGTTTCTGTCCTCATATCCACGGGGAAAATAATAAAGCATATCAGATGTAGAATATATTCCAATTGAATTTAAAACTTTTAAAGTTTTAGGGCCTACTCCCTTAATTGATTTTATATCCATAATGTATCTACCCTCACTTTTGATGGCAATATGCAGGTTAGAAAAAAAGCTTGCATGTGCAAGCTTTTAATTATTCAACAGAAATTATATAGTAGTAAAGCGGCTGTCCTCCATAATTTATACTTAAATCACAGTTTCCATATTTACTAGATATATATTCCTTAATATCTGAAGTATCCTCTTCCTTTAAATTATTACCAAAGAATACTGTTACTAGTTCACTGCTTTCATCTATCATAGAATCAATTATTTCCTTGGTTACTTCATCGATATTATCACCAGTCTTAATTAATTTGCCATCTACCATTCCAAGTATATTTCCTTCTTTTATATCTACATCTTCAAAGGTTGTATTTCTAACTGCATAAGTAATTTGACCTGTTTTAACTCCTTTTATGGCTTCTATCATTTCATTTTTATTTTCTTCAGGTGCAGCCTCAGGATTTAATGTAACTACAGCTGTAATGCCCTGCGGTATACTTTTTGTTGGAATTACAGTGACATTCTTTCCGCTTACTTTCTCAGCCTGTTCAGCGGCCATAATTATGTTTCCGTTATTAGGCAAAACAAAAATGTTTTTCGCATTTATTGAATTTATTGCATCCAATATGTCATGAGTGCTTGGATTCATTGTTTGCCCACCTTCAATAACAATGTCCACACCTAATTCTTTAAATATTTTTTTAATTCCATCCCCTATAGCAACGGTTATCAGCCCATAATCCTTTAATTCATTATCTTGAATATTATTATTTAAATTTTCATCTACAGAAACATTTAAATTACTGGATTCCTCATCCAATATATGGCTATGCTGTTCTCTCATATTATCAATTTTTACTTTTGATAATTCCCCTATTTTTAAAGCCTGCTGCAAAACAGTTCCTGGTTCATTTGTATGGATATGCACCTTGATTAAATTTTCTGTTCCTACAACTATCATAGAATCGCCATATTTTGAAATTTTATTCTTAAATTCATCCGGATTGCCATTTTTAGTTTTAATGAAAAATTCAGTACAGTATCCATATTTTATATTACTTGTATCTAAATTTTCATAGGCAATAGGCTTTTTGTTATCAGTTTTTAATTCACCTTTTAATTCACCATTCAATTCGACAGGAATTCCTTTTAACCTTTTCAGCATTCCACTATAAATAAGAACAAGACCCTTACCGCCAGAATCTACAACCCCAGCATCTTTTAGCACTGGTAATAAGTTTGGTGTTCGGTTTAACGATATTTGGGATTGTTCAAAAACTTTTTCAATAAAATTTTCAAAATCATTTTCGGTTTTTGATACTTCTAATGCTCTATCAGCCGATTCTCTTGCGACAGTAAGAATAGTTCCCTCTGTTGGCTTCATAACAGCTCTATATGCTATATTTACGCCTTCCTTTAGCGCATTAGAAAAGTCCCTTGTGCTTATAGTTTCTTTTTCCTTCAATGATTTTGAAAAGCCTCTCATAAGCTGGGACAATATTACACCTGAATTCCCTCTGGCACCCATTAAGGAGCCCATTGCTGCTGCACTTACTACACTTTGAATTGTAACCTTTTGTAATTTATTGACTTCAGATACAGCAGACATTATAGTTGCTGACATATTAGTGCCAGTATCACCATCTGGAACCGGGAAAACATTTAGTGCGTTTATACTTTCTTTATTATTTTCTAGTTCATAAGCTCCGCTAATGAACATTTCCTTTAACATCAACCCATCTATATTATTGACTTTCAACGTTAGTTCCCCCTTGCATTATACTCTAATACCTTGTACGTTAACTGTAACTTTCTTAACATTAATTCCAGTTAAATCTTCTACAGTGTATTTAACTTTTTGAATAATATTATCTGCAATTACTGATATTTTTGTACCATACTCAACAATTATATAGAGATCAATGAGTAAATCATCATCAGCAGAGATTATTTTTACACCCTTGCTTAAATTTTCTCTTTTCAGTAATTCCCAAAAACCATCGGTTGCCTTTTTAGATGCCATCCCAACTACTCCATAGCACTCCATTGTAGCTAATCCAGCTATATTAGCTAAAACATCATCTGTATATTCAATGCTCCCATATTGATTGGTTGTTTTTATAGCCATTTAAATCCCTCCCCTAAAATATTGTTATAAAAGGGAATCATTTCTTCCTTTTATTTTATATTAAATAAAATAAATGTTCAAGATATTTAAATATTATTTTTAGTGTAATTAATAGCTTATTCTCCTATTTTAACCATAATCCTTATTTTTCTTACTATTTGTATTGAAATTAAAATAAATACCAAATACTCATATTTTGATTTTACCCTCTTTTTTTATATTTATGATATATTTTAAAATTTACTTCAATGTTCATTCCATATATTTTTCTTATTTCCGCTGTAGTTTGTTCATTAATGATTTTAAATTATAGTAAATTTAACATTCTTATTGAAAAATCTTGTTTTATCTGTTAAACTAATTATGTTTATTATTGTAGTAATTATCACTGCAATATAAGGAGGTGTATTAATATGGCAAGAAGATGTGAAATATGTAATAAGGGTTTGAGATTTGGAATTCAATATAGCCACTCACACCGTAAATCAAACAGGACATGGGCACCAAATATAAAAAGAGTTAGAGTTCTTGTAAATGGTACTCCAAAAAAAATGTACGTATGTACTAGATGCTTACGTTCAGGAAAAGTTCAACGTGCTTTATAATAAAAAAATGTGCAATTTGCACATTTTTTTATTTATAGCAATAATATCCAAGTCCTACTAACCCTACACCTACAATAAGAATCCACCACCAAAACGGAATTATTACCGAAAGTATCATCCCTATACCAATTGAAATTGCTATAATAGCAATTATTTCATATATGGAAAGTTTCTTACACTTTTTCAAATTCAATGCTATCCCCCACTTATATATCTATATAAATATTCTATGAATATAAGGGAAGGTTGAGTACATTTTTTATTTGGATAATATCAATAATATTTTACCTTTTTTTAATGAAACTTTAAATTTATTAGAAATAATAACATTGGATATACCTATAGGATCCCCCAGCTTAATATCTGCATTATTTAATGGATATTTCAAACCATTAAGGGTAACTCCTATGGCATCGCCGCCAAATGGTATTATGGATAGCAAACTAAAGTCATCTTTAATAAATTCCATTTCATTGCTGCATAAAAATATGGAACATTTATCACAAGATAAATACCCCAATATTCCCTTTTCATTTATATAATTTAATAATCCTATATTTCCAAGACTATGGTCGATTCTGTCACCTATTCCGCCAATTATGCAAATTTTTGTGCAGCCTAAATCAATAGATTTATTTACACATAACTCCGTATCTGTATAATCCTTTTCAGAAGGATATGTTTCAATTTTAACCTTCTTACCTTTGTAGTAGTCAAATATGCTGCTATTAATTGAATCAAAGTCACCAATTAAATAATCAGGAATAACACCTGCATCATATGCGTATTTTGCTCCTCCATCAGCACATAATACAAGATCAGAATCACTACATTCTTTTTTAATTAAATCAATATTTTTCAAATCACCATTTACAATAATTGAAGCTTTCATCTTAATCACCTATACTCTTAAATTGTCTTATAGCATCGTCAATATTATCGGATTTATATATTGCCGAACCAGCAACTATTACATTTGCTCCTGCACTATATACAGCTTTAACATTGTTTAAGTTGATTCCTCCATCGACTTCAATATCTATATTTATATTATTTTTAGTTATATAATCCTTTAACGCCTTTACTTTATTTATTGAAGTATCAATAAATTTTTGTCCCCCAAACCCTGGATTAACACTCATAATTAAAACCATGTCCAAATCCTGAAGAACATATTCTAATGATTGAAGTGGAGTTGCAGGATTCAATGCTACTGCCGCTTTTACCCCGCAGCTTTTTATATTTTGTATAGTTCTGTGTAAATGAGAACATGCTTCTGCATGAACTGAAATGATATCAGCTCCTGCTAAGGCAAAATCTTTTATGTATAGATCAGGATTTTCAATCATCAAATGCACATCAAAGGTTAAATTACTGCAAGCTCTTATACTTTTTACTATCCCAGGTCCAAAAGTTAAATTGGGAACAAAATGTCCGTCCATAATATCAATATGCAACATATCTGCTCCTGCATTTTCCACCCTTTTAACTTCTTCTTTTAAATTTGAAAAATCTGCTGCTAAAAGTGATGGTGCTATTTTAATCCCCATAATACCCTCTCCTTAAATCCTTTATTTCCTTTAGTATATCAGTATAAGACTCATACCTTTCTTTAGATATAGTTCCATCATTGACCTTTTCTTTAACCTTACAGCCAATTTCTTTTAAATGAAGGCAGGAATTAAACTTGCACATCCCTATATATGGCTTAAATTCCTTAAAATCAAATTGCAGTTCTTCCGGCTTAATATATTTAAGGTCAATAGAAGAAAAGCCTGGGGTATCTACAAGATAAGTTCCGCTTTTAATTTCTACCAATTCAGCATGCCTTGTAGTGTGCTTACCCCTATTAGCTTTTAAGCTTACGTCGCCTGTTTCCATTTTTATTTTATCCTGCAGCTGATTGAATATAGTAGATTTTCCCACTCCAGAAGGGCCGGCAAAAACAGAAATTTTGCCGGTTAAATTTTTATTAATTTCATCAATTCCAATATTGTTAACTCCACAGGTGTTTATTATTTTATAGCCAGCCTTACTATATATCAATTGAATTTTATTATATAGACCTTCCTCGTCTAAATCTGACTTATTCATGCATAATATAGCCTCAATATTATTATGCTCAATGGTTATAAGAAGTCTGTCAAGTAAATTTAAATTTGGTGATGGATTTTTTGATGAAAATACTACTATAGCTTGATCTACATTAGCTACATTAGGCCTTATTAAAAAATTTTTTCTTTGTTTTATTTCAGTAATAATACCATGTTTATTATCAGTTAATTCAAATATTACCCTATCGCCAACTACAGGAGATATCTTTTCTTTTCGAAATATGCCTCTTGCCTTACATTCATACTCATTAAGGTCTTCAGCCTTTACATAATAGAAGCCTGCTATACCCCTTATTACAACTCCTTCTAACATATAATTCTCCCTTATCCATTATTATTTTTATCCCTATCTTTATCATTACTTTTATCTTTGCTTTTATCTTTGTTCTGATCTTTACTTTGATCCTTATTTTGATCCTTGCTTTGATCTTTATTATCTGAATTTGTATTAGTGGTATCATCCTTTTTCTTATCTAATTTATTTACTTTAATATTTATTGTAGTTCCCTGAGGGACCTTAATTTTAGGAGCAACGTCTTGTTCAATAACTGTACCATCCTCACAGTTTGGATTCGATTCAAATTTTATAGGACCTAATGTTAAATTTGAATCTTTTATTAATTTTTCAGCTTCTTCAAGTGTTTTATCCGTAAGTGTAGGCACATCCACTAATTTTACCTCAGGTCCATTGCTTATTATAATATCCACTTTACTTCCTACAGGTACTTCCACATCTTTTGCAGGATTTTGATCTATAATTAAATCCTTTTCAACATCATTGCTATTTCTTGAGCCTACATTTCCAATTGTTAAATTATACCTTTTTAATGATGCTTCAGCATCTGCTCTATTAAGTGTTCTAACATCAGGGACAAGAACTTTTTCCTTGCCTGCACTTAATGTTACATTTACAGTAGAGTTTTCCTTAACTACACTTCCTTCTGCTGGTTCAACTTCTAATACCTCACCAACAGGTTTATCACTATTTTTCCTTTGCAATATATTCATATGGAGTTTATTATTTTCTAATATTTTACTTGCCTCAGTTTCATTATATCCAATTATCTTTGGTACATTTGTATCCTTAACTACAAAATAATTTTTATACCAATAGCTCATAAGTGCTATAAGTGCTGCTACTATTATTAAACTTGATACAATAGCAGTAATCTTTTTCTTCTTATTATTTTTATTAGGCTGTCTTTTACCATTAGACTGCCTTTTACCTAATGCATCGTTTATTTCCTCAACAGGTATAACTTTTGTTGAACTATCTTCACTATCCTTATTTTCTTTTAAATAAAGGTTTTCCTCTGGGTTTTTCTTTGCTTTATCAATATCCTCAATCATGTCCCTAGCACTTTGGTATCTTTTATTAATATCTTTTTCCATAGCTTTAACTACAATGTCATTTACTGCTTTTGGTATAGTTGGATCAATATTGCGTGGCTCAATATACGGTTCCTGAATGTGCTTGAGTGCAATAGTTATTGGGCTGTCTGCATCAAATGGCAGCTTTCCTGTAAGCATTTCATACATAACTATTCCAAGGGAATAAATATCCGTCCTATGGTCAGTATAGCCCCCCCTTGCCTGCTCTGGTGAAAAATAATGAACTGACCCCATAACCTTACCCACATTAGTAACTGTAGTTGAAGAAGTAGCTCTTGCTATTCCAAAGTCAGTTACTTTTACATTTCCATCTTCAGTCATGAGGATATTATGCGGTTTGATGTCCCTGTGAATAACGCCATTTTTATGAGCATGCTCAAGAGCGAGTGCTATTTGTCTTACAATATTAAGAGTTTCAACATAGCCTATCTTGCCCTTTTCTTTAATGTACTCTTTTAATGTACACCCCTTAACATATTCCATTACAATATAATATATATCATCTTCTTGTCCAACATCATAAATACTCACAATATTAGGATGAGAAAGACTAGCAACAGCTAATGACTCCCTTTTAAATTTCTTTACAAATTCCTCGTCCTGTATATATTCAGGCCTTAGTATTTTAACTGCAACATACCTATTGAGCAATTGGCATCTTGCCTTATAAACTAAGGCCATGCCGCCATCACCAATTTTCTCTAATAAAATATATCTATTACCAAGTACCTTTCCTGTCAAATTATTCATTTCCCATCCTCCTTTCTTGCAATAATAACAGATATATTATCACTTCCGCCATTTTCATTTGCAATGTTTACAAGTTCATCCGCAGCAGATTCTTTTTTATCCATAACAATATTATATATATCCTCATTGCTTATATAATTTGATAGTCCATCAGTACATAAAAGCAGTATATCATTGTCACTAAACTCTAAAGTCTTTGTATCCACTACTACATATTTTTCCACCCCAACTGCGCGGGTAATAACATTCCGCTGTGGGTGCTTTATTGCTTCATTTTCAGTTATGCTTCCATTATCTAAAAGCTCCTGAACATAAGAATGATCTTGGGTAATCTTGTTTATTCCTTCTTTATTAATTATATAAGCCCTACTGTCCCCAACATGACTTAAAAACAACTTATCCTGTGCTAAAATACAGCAGGTAATAGTTGTTCCCATTCCTTTAAGCTTAATATCTGTAAGTGATTTTTCATAAACTTTTGCGTTTGCATTGACAACAGCATCTCTTAAAATTTCTTCCTTGTTTTCATATTCATCATATTTTTCAAATATATAGTCCCTTATAAATGTTGAAGCTGTCTGACTTGCAATTTCACCTGCATTATGTCCTCCCATGCCATCAGCAACAATTAATAAGCTAAATTTATCTGCAACCATAGTCAATACATAGTCCTCATTAATTTCCCTTACTTTTCCTTTGTCGGTTCGACATTTTATAATCATAAAATCACCCCTTGAAACCATCAATATTACTCAAATAGTTTCTTCTAAGCTGTCCACATGCAGCATTTATGTCACTTCCAAGTTCCCTTCTAACTGTTACTTGAATATTGTTTTTCATTAATATTTCTTTAAACTTTTCAACATTGTTTTTATCAGTTTTTATATATGAATTCCCTTCTACACTATTTACAGGTATTAAATTAACATGGCATAGCAAATTGCTAAGATAGTTTGATAATTTAACTGCATCCCCATCACTATCATTAACACCCTTAATTAAGGCATATTCAAAAGTTATTCTTTTATTGGTTTTTGCTATATAATATCTGCATACCTCATAAAGCTCTTTTAACGAATACTTATATGCTACAGGCATAATCTTTTTTCTAAGCTCATCATCTGCAGCATGCAGTGATACTGCAAGAGTAACCTGTAAATCCATATCAGAAAATTTTTTTATTTCAGGAATTAGTCCGCAGGTTGATATTGTTATATGCCTCATTCCAATATTTAATCCATCTTTACAATTGATTATTTTTAAGAATTTAATTACATTATCAAAATTATCAAAGGGCTCGCCGGTTCCCATAAGTACAACATTATTGATTTTTTCACCAGACTCCCTTTGTACCTTTAAAACCTGTCCCACCATTTCTCCAGGAGTTAAATCCCTAATCCTTCCCCCTATTGTAGATGCACAAAAGCTGCAGCCCATTCTACATCCTACCTGAGTGGATATGCAAATTGTATTTCCAAAGGAGTACTTCATTAAAACACACTCAATTACATTATTATCATTTAATGCCATTAAATATTTACATGTCCCATCGATTTTTGACTTCAATACTGTTATTATTTCCATATTTTTAATATAGCCAATATTGTTTAATTTTTCTCTTAAAGCTGCAGGCAGATTAGACATGCTATTAAAGTCTTCTACTCCTTTGTGTATCCATGAAAATATCTGTTTACCTCGAAATCTTTTTTCGTTATATTCCTCAAGCAAATCCTCTACTTCATTTATTAATAAACTTCTAAATTCAACCATATATCACCATTTCCTTATTAATTTTGCTATAAAAAACCCATCCATATCATGAATATTAGGAAATAACTTTATAAACCCCTTTTTTGAAGTCTCAGATGAAAAGTCTTCAGGAAAGAACTCACTTATATCTTCAAGTTTAAAATTTTCATGTTCCTTTAAAAATTTTTTAATAATATCTTCATTTTCATCAACAGTTATAGAACATGTGCTGTAAACTATACATCCTTTTATTTTAACATATTTCGAAGCATTTTCTAATATACTGTATTGTATTTTTTTTAATTCTCTTATATTTTTTTCTTCAAAATTCCAGCGAATTTCTGGTTTTTTTCTTATTAAACCAAGCCCTGAGCAAGGTGCATCTACCATAACCTTATCTGCGCAATTTTCAAATTCCTCCATAAATATAGTTGCATCTTTAAGCATAGTTTTAATAATATCTATTCCTAACCTTTTAGCATTATTATTAATCAAATTTATTTTATGTTCATATATATCAAAAGCAATTATCTCCCCTTTATTTTTCATAAGCTGTGCAGCATAAGTAGATTTACCACCAGGGGCACTGCAAAGATCCATAATAGTATCTCCTGGCATTGGGTTTAAGCATTTTACTGCAAGCATTGAACTTTCATCCTGTATTGTAAACAAACCTTCATTAAATTCTTTTGACTTTTCTATTAAATGAAAATTTTTTAAAGCCATGGAGTCCTGAATTTTACCTTTAGTTACAAAAGCTCCTGTACTTTCCAGTTTAGCTTTTAAATCATCATAAGAGCATTTTAAGGTATTAACCCTAATAGTTAATTTTGGAGGAGTATTATTCTTATCCATTAAATCAATTACAAATTTCTCATCATAAATTTTTAATAGCTTTCTTACAAGCCACTGCGGATGAGAATATTCAATTGAAATCTTTTTAATTTTATCCTTTTCATCTATATTATAAAAATCCTGTTTATTTTTAATAATGTTTCTAAGAACAGCGTTTACAAGTGCACAATATTTTTTTTCTTTATATTTTACCAAATCTACTGACTGATTAACAGCAGCATATTCAGGTACCTTATCCATAAAATAAATTTGATAAACTGCTATTCTTAGGGAGTTTCTAACCCAAGGTTTCAAATTATCAATACTATCTCTCAAATATCTTTGTATACAATAATCAATTTTTAATTTCCATCTTATTGTTCCATATAAAATTTCTGTTGCAAAACCTCTGTCCTGACTATTTAAATCATACCTTTTGAAATATTCATTTATCTTCAAATTTGAATAAGATTTGTTTTCCTCAATATCACATAATGTTTTAACAACTATATACCTTGAATCCTTTTGCATTTTATAGCCTCCAAAATAACTTAGAGCTTAAAAAACTAAAGCAGAATTTCGCCTTTGTTAATTAAATGCCCATTTAAATAAGAACTAACATCCATTCTTTTGCCGCCAAGCTCCTGTATCTCTAATATTTTTATTGCTCCACTGCTGCATGAAACTATTATTCCATCTTTACCTACTTCAATAATTTCTCCTGGCACAGCTTTATAATCTTTATCTAATACGCTGCACTTCCATATTTTTATTATCTTATTATTATAAAATGTATAAGATCCTGGAAAAGGAGTAACCCCTCTTACCAAATTATAAATGTTAATGGCATCATCCTTCCAGTTAATATGCCCTAAACTTTTATGAATCATTGATACATAGCTTGACTTTGAATCATCTTGTTTTATTCTATTAATGCTGCCACTTTTTACACCATGCAGAGTTTCAAGTATCATATCCGCTCCTAACTGCATAAGCTCATCATGAAGTTCCCCTGCAGTTTCATCTTCCCTAATATCAATTTCCTTTTGCATAAGAATATCCCCTGTATCAATACCTTCATCCATCATCATAGTTGTAATGCCAGTTTTTTTATCGCCATTGATTATTGACCAATTTATTGGTGCTGTCCCTCTTAATTTAGGCAGCAATGACGCGTGAACATTGATGCAGCCATACTTTGGTATATTTAAAACTTCTAAAGGAAGTATTTGACCAAAAGCTACTACCACAATAAAATCAGGAGATAAGCTTTTTATTTCACCAATAATTTCTTTATCATTTTTTATTTTCTCCGGCTGATATACAGGTATATTATATTTTAAAGCTAATTCTTTTACTGGTGAAAATTGAATCTTTTGCCCTCTGCCTTTAGGCCTATCTGGCTGAGTTACTACTCCTAATACAAGTGTATTATCAATTAATTTTTGCAAACAGGGAACTGCAAAATCTGGTGTTCCCATAAATACTACTCTCATTATACCACCTCATTATCGTGTATCATCTTATCAATAAACAAAATTCCATCTAAATGATCTGTTTCATGGCATATTGCTCTTGCTAACAATCCTTCCGCTGTAATTTTTATTTCAGAGCCACTCTCATCCATTGCTTTAACTTCTATTTTATTAGGCCTTTTTACGTTTCCAACTGCACCTACAATACTTAAACATCCTTCAGCTGCTATTTGACTGCCGCTGCTTTCAGTTATCTCAGGGTTTATTAACTTAATTGGACCATCTCCAACATCTACTACTATTAATCTTTTTAAAATTCCAACCTGAGGTGCTGCAAGGCCTACACCATCTTCATGATACATAGTTTCAAGCATATCATTTAATAATGTAATAATTTTATTATCTATCTTATCCACTTTTCTGCATTTCTTTCTTAATATTTCATCCCCAAGTTTTCTAATCTGTCTTAAAGCCATAATAACACTCCCTTAAATGTATTTACTATATTAAATTATCTGTAATTCATAATTTAAAATCATTAATGAACAAATTACAATGGTAGGGAGCGGTCTTGACCGTTCCGCCCCCACGATTCCGTGCGTCCCCCAGAGGAACGGTCAAGACCGTTCCCTACAGCTGTCTGGCATTTTAATCCTTAGAACATCTTTGTTTCTTATCGCAGCGGTGTATTAAATCTAAATTACGAATTATAGTTAAATTATACTGTATGGATTTATATCTATACTGTAATCAATATTAGTACCGTTTAATTTATTATAAAACCAATTATCTAAATCTTTAAAGTATCTTCTTACTTCACCTTTAAAAATAATTTGCCATCTGTAATTATTTTTAATTTTTGATATTGGGCTTGGAACTGGTCCAAGTATTTCAAATTGTTTGCTTTTTGTCCTTTTTAATACTTCTCCAATTTCCCTTACCTTTTTTATTAAATCATTTTCATTTTCAGAGTAAATAAGCACATAGATTATATCAGAAAAAGGAGGATTATTTAAATTTCTCCTTATCTCTATTTCCTTTTCATAAAAGCACTTGTAATCCTGATGTTTAGCGTAAACAATACTATAATGTTCAGGATTATATGTTTGAATTATAACATTGCCCTCTAAGCTTCCTCTTCCTGCTCTGCCTGCAACCTGAGTGAGCAGCTGAAATGTTCTTTCGCTTCCTCTAAAATCCGGAATATTTAAAGAGGTATCCGCTGCAATTACTCCAACCAATGTTACATCCTTAAAATCCATTCCCTTTGATATCATCTGAGTTCCAATCAATATATCAGCTTTATGATCCTTAAACTCATTATATATTCTTTCATGAGCTCCCTTCCTTCTTGTTGTATCCAAATCCATTCTTAAAATTCTGCTGTCAGGGAAGAATCTACTTATTTCATTTTCAATTTTTTCTGTTCCTGTACCAAAATATTTTATATATTTGCTCCCACATATTGGGCAAATTGTTGGTACTATTTTTTCCTCACCGCAATAATGACATATAAGCTTATGTGCTGCTGCATGATACGTCATAGGAACATCACATCTATCACACTTTACTACATATCCGCAGTTTCTGCAGGATACAAAGGTAGAATAACCTCTCCTATTTAAAAATAAAATAGTTTGGTTCCCATCCTTCAAATTATTTTCTATAGCACTATAAAGTTTTCTGCTTAATATTGATTTGTTCCCTTCTTTTAATTCGTCCCTCATATCAACAATATCAACACTTGGTAAACTCTTATTCTCAACTCTATGCATTATTTCAATTAATTTTATCTTTCCGCATTTTGCATCATAATAGGATTCTAAAGATGGTGTGGCTGAACCTAAAACAAGCACGCCTTTATTATAATTGACTCTAAACTGAGCTACCTCTTTTGTAAAATATTTAGGGGTCATTTCTGATTTATATGAGTATTCATGTTCTTCATCAATAATAATTAATTTTAAATTTTTAACAGGAGCAAAAACTGCAGACCTTGCACCAACAACAATTTTAGCCTCCCCGCTTTCTATCCTTCTCCATTCATCATACCTTTCCCCATCTGATAGCCTACTGTGTAAAATAGCAACACAGTTGTTAAACCTGCCTTCAAATCTCTCCAAAGTTTGAGGAGTAAGTGAGATTTCTGGCACAAGAACAATAGCACCATAACCTTTTTCCATAAGCTTCTCACAAGCTTTTAAATATATTTCAGTTTTCCCGCTGCCAGTAACTCCATGAATCAGTACTGTATTATCACTTTTTCCAATACTATTAAGAATTTTATTTACAGCATCTATCTGATCCGTATTAAGCTGTATTTTATCATAATTGTACTTTTTTGAAATTGGATTTCTATAAACTTCTTTTTTTATTTTTTTAACCAATCCTTTTTTGTAAAGTGAATTTATTGCAGATTTACTGCAGCCAGTTTCACCTACAATAGACTTACTGTTTAAGCAGCCGTTTTTATATATACACTCTATGACGTCCTGCTGCTTTTTAACTCTCTTATCAATTTTATTCAAAAATTCTTTTGCCTTGATTTCATCATTAATTGCATAAAAGTCCTCATATTTAATGTTTATGCCTTGTGTAAACTCTGATTTAACCGACAAAATTCCCTCATTTTTCATTCTATAAATCAATGCTTTGCTTATATTTTTTCCATGCTCATCTTTCAAGTTTTTAATATTTATGTATTTGTTTGGGCTTAATTGATTTACAACATACATATAAGGCTTTGGTATTTTATTTAAATCTATAGCCTTTAATTTCACAGATAATTGTTCTTTTACACTGATTTTAGAAGGCAATATAGTTTTTACAGCTTCACAATAAGTACAGTTATAATTATCTTTTAAAAAATATATCATCTTTAACATTTCATCATTTAAATATATCTTTTCATCTACTATATCAAAAATATCCTTTAACTTTTTGTTGGTCTCAGTATGCTCTTTTATTTCAATAACATATCCCTCTATTTTTTTATTGCCTTTCCCAAAAGGGACAATAACCCTCATTCCCTTTTTAATAACATCAATATAAACTTCAGGAATTATATAATCATATAAAATATCAACTTCTTTAGAAAAATTATCTACAATAACAGAAGCTATGTTCATAATATGGCCTCCATTTACATTATTAAAGTTAAGAAAAAAAGCGCCTTAGCGCTCTAAATCTATAATATTGTCCAATATCTTATGGGCTGCCTCATATTTTGTCATGTTAGGCAAGCTAACTATGTCACCATTAGATTTTATAATCTTAACTGTATTAGTATCACACTGAAAGCCTGACCCCTTAACAGTTACATCATTTGCTACAATCATATCAAGATTTTTCTTTTTAATTTTCTCCTGTGCATTTTGAATCATATCATTGGTTTCAGCAGCAAATCCTACTAAAATCTGGTTTTTCTTTCTTCTGCCTAGTTCATATAATATATCCCTATTTCTTTTTAATTTTATAGATAAATCATTATCTGATTTTTTTATTTTTATGCTGCTTACATTTTCAGGGCTATAGTCTGCCACTGCTGCGGACTTAATTATTATTTCATTTTCATCGAAATGCTCCATTACCTGATTAAACATATCTTCAGCACTATATACCTTTATAAAATTTATTCTTTCAGGGGGCTCTAAATTAGAGGGCCCTGAAATTAAAGTTACATTTGCTCCCCTATCCCTTAAAGCTCTTGCCAAAGCATACCCCATTTTGCCAGAGGATTTATTAGTTATAAATCTTACGGGGTCAATATCCTCGCGGGTAGGGCCTGCAGTTACTAAAACATTCTTCCCTAAAAAATCTTTAGGGCTGTATAGATACATATTAATAATATCAGTTATTTTATTTGTATCTGCCAGCTTTCCAATGCCAATATCACCACAGGCAAGCCTTCCTGAATCAGGTTCGATAAAATCATAGCCTATTTTTTTTAATTTTAAAATGTTTTCTTTTACTATTGGATTGTTATACATATTTGTGTTCATTGCAGGAGCAAATAAAACAGGAGATTTCGTAGCCATAATTGTTGTCGTAAGCATATCATCTGCTATGCCACATGCTACCTTCCCAATTATATTGGCTGTTGCTGGAATAACTGCAAATAAATCAGCCTTTTTTGCAAGTGATATATGCTCAACTTCAATGGTTCTCGGTTCAGCAAACATATCAGTTATCACAAAATTTTGGCTTAATGTTTGAAAGCTTAAGGGTGATACAAATTTTGCTGCATTTGAAGTCATTATTACATGCACATTAACATTTTCCTTTTTTAAAGAGCTAATTACATCTAGTGCTTTATAAGCAGCAATTCCACCTGTAACACCAATGACTACTGTCTTTTGCGTCATTAAATCACTCCCTATTTAGTACCTGACTTTACACTTTCATATGTTATTTTGCCTTGATTGATTTCGTTTATTGCAATAGTAACTGGTTTAGTTGAATCAATATCAACAAGTGGGGTTGCACCATCTATTAATTGTCTTGCTCTCCTTGAAACCATAACCACCAAAGAATATCTGTTTTCAGCCTTAGTTAATAAATCTAATATTGGCGGATTAATCATAGAATCGCTATTGTTCATTTAAAAAGACCTCCTTAAAGTGAACATCATTTATTAATCTACTTACGCGGCATTTTTCTGCTGCTATAATTTTCTCAATTTTTTCTGCTGCCTCATCAAATTTATCTTCATAATTTATAATAGCATAATTATAACATGAGACATAATTTATTTCCTTAAATGCAGAATTAAATCTTCTTAAAAATGATTCCTCTGTTTCAGAACCTCTTTTTTTAATTCTATTTTTTAATTCTTCCATAGATGGAGGTAAAATAAATATAAAAACTCCATCGGCATATTTTTCTTTTATTTTTAATGCCCCTTGAATATCAATTTCTAATATTACATCTTTTCCTTGATTTATCATATCATCTACATACTTTTTTGGAGTTCCATAATAATTCCCATATACTTCTGCATATTCAAGAAAGCTATCTTCTGCAATCATTTTTTTAAATTTAAATTCATCAATAAAAAAATAATTAACCCCATCAATTTCATTTTTTCTTGGCAATCGTGTTGTACATGAAATGGACATTTTTATATTGCTGTCCATATCTAAAAGTTTTTTGCAAATAGTACCTTTCCCTGCACCAGAAGGTCCCGAGACTACTATTAATAATCCCTTCTCAGCCATAAAAATCACCTTTCTCTAATCTTCCAATTCAGTATCCTCATTTTCTGCTTCTTCATCTTCATCCTTAGATGTTAATCTATGTGCAACAGTTTCAGGCTGTACTGCAGATAAAATAATATGATCACTGTCAGTAATTATAACAGCCCTGGTTCTTCTTCCATAAGTTGCATCTATAAGCATTCCTCTGTCCCTTGCTTCTTGAATAATTCTTTTAATTGGAGCAGATTCTGGACTAACTATAGCAATTAATCTATTAGCTGAAACTATATTACCAAATCCTATGTTTATTAATTTAATTCCCATTTCTTTTTCTTTCCTCCTATTCAATGTTTTGAATTTGTTCTCTTATTTTTTCAATCTCACTTTTTATATTAACTACCATATTCGTTATACTTAAATCATTTGCTTTTGAACCAATTGTATTGGTTTCCCTATTCATTTCCTGAACTAAAAAGTCAAGCTTTTTGCCTACAGGTTCATTTAATATTATAGTAGATTTCATCTGTGCCAAATGGCTTTTTAGCCTTACTATTTCCTCTGTTATGTTGCTCTTATCTGCAAAAAAAGCTACTTCATTTAAAAGCCTTGCTTCGTCAAGTTCAACTTCAGCCAAGTATTCAGTAACTCTTTGTTTAATTTTTTCCCTATATTCATCAACAACACTATCAGCCCTTGACTCAATTTCTTCAACATAATTTGAAATAAGATCACATCTTAATAGTATATCGCTTTCAAGCCTTTTCCCTTCAACCTGCCTCATATCAATTAAATTTTTAATAGCTTCATCAACAGCTTTTAAAAGGATATTTAATGTGGCATCCAAATCCTCTTCTTTCTTTTCTACTGTAACTATATCTTGGAATTTCGAAAGGAGCATCAATGAAACTTCATCTTTTAAATTGAACTTTTTCTTTAAGCTTTCAAAAGCAGTATAATATGCTTCAGCAAGCTGCTCATCTACATTAATTACAATATCTTCTTGCTTAAACTTATCCTGAGTAATAAAAACATCTATTTTCCCGCGGGAAATTTTTGATGAGATATATTTCCTTATTGAATCCTCAAGTGATATTAGCTGTCTTGGTAATTTAATATTTAAATCTAAATATCTATTATTTATTGATTTTAACTCAACTTGAAAACTTCTTCCATCCTCCTCAGCATAACCTCTTCCATATCCAGTCATACTTGTAGCCATTTTATTCACCTGCCGTTTCTTATTTTAGCTGATTATTTATTATTTTTAGGCTCTAACTCATTATAACTAATTATTGTGTGTATTTTCAAGATTTTTTATATTTTTGTTAAAATAATAAACCTTTTTTCAAAAAATGAAAAGCATAATACTATTAAATGTCTGCAATTATTCACAATTTAGATTTAATTCACCGCACAAACTGTAGGGGACGGTCTTGACCGTCCTGCTCTCCTAAATTCTGATCATCCTGCAAATGCCACAGAATAAAACTGTTACTAAGTGTTGGCACCGTTTCATTCTCCTAGATTCCGCTCATCCATCAACGGAACGGTCAAGACCGCTCCCTACCACTTTATTAATCCTAAGAGCATCTACTTGCTCACTCTATGTTCATTCCATATATTTTTCTTATCTCCGCTGCTATTTGTTCATTAATGATTTTAAATTGCGAATTACAGTTAAATTTATATTATCTAAAAATCCATTTCAATAATTCTTTGAGCTGCTGATTTTATACGCTCATCGGAAGCTGTTAAGGAAATTCTGCAATATCCTTCGCCTAAATCACCAAATGCTGTCCCCGGCGTTATCATTATACCAGATTTTTTTAACATAAGCTGTGAAAACTCATAAGATTTATATCCTGATGGAACCTTAAACCATATATAAAAAGTCCCATTTGAATTATATATATGAATATTCTTCTTTAATAACGCATCCTCAATTATTTCTCTTCTTTTTTTATAAATTTTATTAATATAATCAATAAATGCATCTCCATGGGTTAGTGCATAAGCTCCAGTTTTTTGAATTGGTATAAACTGCCCGGAATCAAAATTTCCTTTTAAAAGTAAAAGCCTTTCTATTACTTCACTGCAGCCTGCAGCATAACCAATCCTCCATCCAGACATATTATAGGATTTTGATAATGTGCCAAATTCTATGCAATGACCTTTTTCTTTATCAAACTGAAGTAAGCTTAATCTTTGATTCTTATTATTGCATATATTTATATACGCAGAGTCGTTAACTATAATGATATTGTTTTTCTTTCCAAATTCAACTAATTTCTTATAGAATTCATCATTTGCTAATGCTCCTGTAGGATTGTTAGGATAATTTACAATTAAAAGTTTTGCCCTCTTTGCCACATCCTCATATATGTTTTCTAACTTAGGTATATAGTTATTTTTCTCTGCCAAAGACATTTTATATACACTGCATCCTGATATTTCAGCTGCTGCCTCATAAACTGGATAGGAAGGGTTTGGAATAATAACATAGTCACCTATATCGGTAACTGAAAGGAAAAGATGTGCTATTCCTTCTTTGGAGCCTATCAATGTTATAACTTCTTTTTTGTAGTCAAGCTGAACATCAAAATTTTTCTTATAGTAATCAGCTACAGCCATATTGAACTCATCTATACCAGCATAGGGTGAATAGTTATAATTATCTTTTTCCTCCACGTATTGTACCATCTTTTGAACTAAAAATTCAGGAGTTGGAATATCAGGATCACCAATCCCAAGGTTTATAATATCTTCTCCCTGACTTATTAAGTTGTTTTCTATAGATTCTAATTCTGCAAAAATATAATCAGGTACTTTAGACATCCTGTTAGCAATTTTCAACGTTACCCCTCCAAATAATTTTTTGCCCAAGCTGCCTTCAAAGTACCAAATTTAACTCAAATTTGGAGCAGCATCTGGCAGCCATAGGGTAAGTTCTTCTTAGAGTCAGATGGAAAAATGTGCTTTTGTAGGGGACGGTCTTGACCGTCCCGTTGATGGACGAGCAGAATTTAGGGAAGTACTCCATCCAAGTTTAAGAAAAACTTTATATAATATATTCAGCAGGTATAACAATTGACACAGCATAGATAGCGACTGTTACGAAATAGTTTTTTCTGAAACATTTTAAGACCAATTCTGTAGGGGACGGTCTTGACCGTCCCTCTGGGGTATGCACGAAATCGTGGGGGCGGAACGGTCAAGACCGCTCCCTACCATTTCATTTTAATCCTAAGAACATCTAAATGCTCACTTTATGTTCATTCCATATATTTTTCTTATCTCCACTGTTTTTGTATTTTTCATACTTTAACTGAACCTTAAAATCACTTTGATATGCTGACATCACCTTCATATACTGTACTTGCAGGACCTTCCATATAAATATATCCATTAACATCCTGTTCAATAATAAGTTCACCCTTCATCAATTTAACCTTCACTTTTCTGCCTGTTTTATTATTTAAATATGATGCGGCAACAGATGCACATGCACCAGTTCCACAGGCAAGTGTTAAGCCAGCTCCTCTTTCCCAAGTTCTTACACTTATAGTCCTGTCATCTATTACATTCACAAAATTAACATTAGTACCTTGGGGATAAAGTGGAAGCTTTTCTATATACCTGCCATATTGAATCACATCGCCATCAGATATTTCTCCGCTAAAAAGCACAGTATGAGGTACTCCCATTAAAAGAGTGGTTATTTCATACTTTTTCCCACCTATATCCAATGAATAAGCCTTATTATTTAGTTCACCATTAAAGGGGATTAATTTTTTATCATAACTTGGTTTGCCCATACTTATCCTTACAGTGCTTACCATATCATTTTCAACAGAAAGCTTTGCCTTCATAATTCCTGCGGGAGTTTCAATATCTAAAGTATCCTTTTTTATAATATTTTTTTCATATGCATATTTGCTAAAGCATCTTATCGCATTACCACACATATCAGCATTGCTGCCATCAGAATTTACTACTCTCATTTTTAAATCAGCAATATTTGAGTTTTCTATAAAAACTAGTCCATCAGCGCCAATTCCAAAATGTCTGTCACATAGCTTTTTTGCTAAATTGTTTTTATTCTGTACCTCATTTTTGAAATTCTCAACCATAATAAAATCATTGCCAATGCCCTGCATTTTTGTAAAATGCATATCACAATCACCTCTAAACTTTATATTTTTATAATAAAATGATATACTTATTCAATAGCCGATTTATTCGTTGTTCCACCCCCAACTGGGGGTAGAACAACAGAAGAAGAGCAATCCAGGGGACATAGCAGCCGTTATTTACTGCTTGATGCAGGAAATAACGGATATATAAAAAACCTTTAGGAGATGATATTATGCCATTTGATGGAGTTTTTACTAATAGCATTGTTAAGGAACTATCAGAATTTGTTGAAGGTAAAATTGATAAAGTATACCAGCCATCAAAAGATGAAATTATTTTAATTGTAAAAAAAGATAGAAAAAATATAAAATTACTTTTATCTGCAAATCCATCCTTTCCAAGAGTCCATATAACCTATAGTTCTATGGAAAACCCAAAAGCTCCTCCGAATTTTTGTATGGCTTTAAGAAAACATATTTTAGGCGGTATAATTAAGTCTGTAAGCCAAGTGAACTTTGATAGAATTATTCAATTTGAAATAGAAGGTTTAACTGAACTGGGAGATGCTATGCAATATAAGCTTATATGTGAAATAATGGGTAAGCACAGCAATATACTATTGTTAAATAACGAAAACACTATTGTAGATTGTATAAAACATATAGGCCACAATATGAATAGATATAGGGAAATAATGCCTGGTGCTGATTATGTTATGCCACCAGTAAAAGGTAAAATCAATACTCTTTCTGTACAAAAAGAAAATATAAAAAGTATGCTTAATAAAAACGTAGATATAACCATTGAAAGCTTCTTTACCTCAAATTTTTTAGGTATAAGTAAAGCCTTTGCAAAACAAATTTGCTACCCTTATGAATCTAAAAAAATATCTGAGCTAAATAACCAACAAACTGAAGATATAGTTTCAAATTTCTTTCACTATTTAGCAAAAATTAAAAATGGAGACTATCAGTATATAATTTATTACAACCATTCACTTATGGCAGATTATTATGTATTCCCTCTGCAGGAATATAATATGTTAAAGCCTGAATACTATAGTTCCCCAAGCAAACTGCTTGATACATTTTATTATCATAAGGATGTTAAAAATACATTAAAGCAAAAATATAAAGACTTATTTAAAATTGTTTCAAATTATCAGGATAGAAATAATAAAAAACAGCAAATATATATCGATAAAATCAATGAATATAAAAATTATGAGCAGTGGAAAATATATGCTGATGTACTTATGGCTAATCAATATAGTATAAAACATTCTTCTGATAATGTAAAACTTGAGAACTTTTATGATGGTTCTATTATAAACATTCCATTAGATAGTGATCTTACAATTATAGAAAATGCACAATCCTATTATAAAAGATATGCTAAAGAAAAAAGCAGTTTAGAAGTAATTTCAAATCAGCTAGAAGAAGCAAAACATGATGAAGATTACATTAAATCAATTTTATTTAATCTTAAAAATGCATCAGACGTTGATACTATTGAGGATATAAGAAATGAGCTTATTGATTCAGGTATCATTAAAAAGAAAAAGATTAAAAACAAAAAACAAAAATCTGAGCCCTACCATTTTATTTCCGAAGATGGCTTTGATATATACGTAGGCAAAAATAATTATCAAAATGATTATTTAACATTAAAGTTTGCAATATCCAGTGATATATGGATGCATACAAAAAATATCCCAGGTTCCCATGTTATTATAAAATCAAAAAAAGGACAAATATCTGATGAAGCCCTAAAAGAGGGAGCTATGCTTGCAGCATATTTCAGTCAAGCCCAAAGCTCATCAAATATTCCTGTGGATTATACCATTAAAAAAAATGTAAAGAAACCAAATGGTGCAAAACCTGGTATGGTTATTTATTATACAAATAAAACAATATACGTTACACCAGATGAAAAAGCTATTAAAAATATGACATTAAGTAAATAAAATTGATTATAAATGACCGCTGCAATAAGAAAAATATATTCCATTCACTTTGATGCTCTAAGGTAAAAGGTGCCAAACAAACTGTAGGGATCGGTCTTGACCGTTCTTCCGCCTACGATCTCAAATTGGGAGAGATGATCTCAATTTCGTGGGGGCGGAACGGTCAGGGAATGAATATTATTTAGTGTAAATGGTATAACCACCCAAATTATTGTTAATAATTTTTAATGCAGCATAAATAGGGCTACGCTGGGGAGCGACCC
>DHEX01000033.1 GCA_002400085.1 Clostridiaceae bacterium UBA4839
ATTTATTATTTCCTCAAAATATTTTTTTATTAAATAATGCATAAGAAAAAGCCAGGCTATTTATTTAGCTTGGCTTAAATATGCATTTATAAAATAATCAATATCTCCGTCCATTACAGACTGTATATCACCAACTTCAGCATTAGTTCTATGATCTTTTACTAAAGTGTAGGGCTGAAAAACATATGAGCGTATTTGACTTCCCCATCCAATTTCTTTATGAATACCTGCTAAGTCTTCAATTTTTTCTTTATGAGCAGCTTCTTTTAATTCTATAAGTTTTGATTTCAGCATTTTTAATGCTGTTTCCCTATTTGAATGTTGAGATCTTTCCGTTTGGCATTGAACTACAATTCCTGTAGGCAAATGAGTTATTCTTACAGCTGATTCTGTCTTATTAACATACTGTCCCCCAGCTCCTCCTGCTCTATATGTGTCAACTTTTAAATCTTCAGGCCTTATATCTATATCCTGCTCAGGAGTAATCTCTGGAAGAACTTCCATAGAAGCAAAGGAAGTATGCCTTTTCCCTGCTGCATCAAAAGGTGAAATTCTAACAAGTCTATGAACACCCTTTTCTGATTTTAAGCAGCCATAAGCATAATCTCCATTTATCTGAAGGGTTACACTTTTAACCCCAGCTTCATCTCCTGGTAAAAGGTCTAATGTGGAAGTGGAAAAGCCATGCCTTTCCGCCCATCTTGTATACATTCTAAGAAGCATATCTACCCAATCGCAGGCCTCTGTTCCACCTGCACCAGCATGAAGAGTAATTATAGCATTATTAAAATCGTACTCACCAGATAAAAGGGTTTTAATTTTAAAATCTGCCATTTCCTTTTCCAAAGCTTCTTTTTCTGCTTCTACTTCACTTAAAGCTGAAGGATTTAACTCATCTTCCGTATCTGCAAGCTCAATTAAAACCTTATAATCCTCAAGCTTTGAATGAATTTCTTCATATTTTGATATTTTTGATTTTATATTTTTTAATTTTTGTGAGACTTTCTTGGAACTTTCTATATCATCCCAAAAGCCCTTTTGCTGCATTCTTCCCTCAATTTCTTCTACTTCATTTTTAAGTTTATCTAAGTCAAAGAGAACTCCTTATTTCATCTAAAGTAGCCTCTAAAGGCTTTATGGCTGCATAGTATTCTTCAAGTTCAATTTTCATTTAAAACACCCTTTCTACTATATTTTAAATATGGAACGCAAATACGTTCCATATTAGCTGCTTATTATATATTTTTTCCACAGCAATTTTTATATTTCTTACCGCTTCCACATGGACAAGGATCATTTCTCCCTATTTTCTTTCCTTTTCTAACAATTGGCTGCCTCTTAACACTATCATCCATGTTAGTAGAAACAGCTTCTGCCACTCTTTCTCTTTGAACCTTTTTCTCAGGCTTTACTCTATAAAGCGTTTTAACAGTATCTTCCTTGATTGTGTATATCATTTCATCAAACATGTTCATTCCTTCAATTTGATACTCTGAAACTGGATCCCTTTGCCTGTATGCACGAAGCCCTATACCCTGTTTTAATTGATCCATAGCATCAATATGATCCATCCACTTTACGTCAACACTATGAAGTAGAACTACTCTTTCTACTTCTCTCATGTTTTCCCCAAATTCTTCTTCCTTGTGTTTATAAAGCTCTAAAGCTTTCTCATAAAGCTTTCCTATTATTTCATCACGGCTTAAAACTTCAAGCTCTTCCTCTTTTATTGCTCCTTTAGGAAGATATATATCTTCAAGGTATTTAATAATACCCTTTATATCCCAATCATCTCTATTTTTATCATCAACTGCATGGGCATTTACAGTTTCTGTTATGACATCCTTAATCATAGCAAAAATGTTTTCTTTTACATCAGCACCTTCAAGAACCATTCTTCTTTGACTGTAAATAATTTCTCTCTGCCTGTTCATTACATTATCATATTGAAGCAAACTCTTTCTTATTTCAAAGTTATTGCCTTCAACTTTCTTTTGTGCCTGTTCGATAGCATTTGAAAGAAACTTATTTTCAATTTGATCATCATCTTTAAGTCCAAGCTTTTCAACCATATCTTTTATCTTATCCGAGCCAAAAAGCCTCATCAAATCATCCTCAAGGGAAATATAAAATCTTGAACAGCCAGGATCTCCCTGACGGCCTGAACGTCCTCTAAGCTGATTATCTATACGCCTTGATTCATGCCTTTCAGTTCCAATTATCTTAAGTCCTCCAACCTCAACTACTCCTTCACCAAGCTTAATATCAGTACCACGGCCTGCCATATTCGTAGCTATAGTAACCATTCCCATTTCCCCTGCATGAGAAATGATTTCAGCTTCTTTTTCATGATACTTAGCATTTAATACTTGATGAGGAATGCCCTTTTTCTTTAGCATATCTGAAAGTTCCTCTGATTTTTCAATGCTTATTGTGCCAACAAGCACTGGCTGCCCAATTTTATGTGTTTCAATAATTTCATTTACTATAGCATTGAACTTTGCTGCTTCAGTTTTATATACAACATCCGGATAATCTTTTCTAATCATAGGCATATTTGTTGGAATAACCACAACGTCAAGGCCATAAATTTCCCTGAATTCCATTTCTTCAGTTAGTGCAGTACCTGTCATACCAGAAAGCTTGTTATAAAGTCTGAAGTAATTTTGGAATGTAATTGTCGCAAGAGTTTTAGATTCTCTTTCAACCTTAACTCCTTCTTTTGCTTCGATAGCTTGATGAAGCCCATCACTATAACGTCTTCCAAGCATAAGCCTTCCTGTAAATTCATCTACTATTATGACTTCTCCATCTTTTACTACATAGTCAATATCTCTTTTCATCAATTTATGAGCTTTTAATGCTTGAATTATATGGTGCTGGATTTCCATATTTTCAGCATCTCCATAGTTCTCTATGTTAAAGAATTTTTCTGCTTTATCTACACCGGTTTCAGTTAAAGTAACTGTATGTTCCTTCTCATCAGCCTCAAAATCGCCATCATTTAAAGTTTTTACAAATGTATTAGCGACACTATAAAGTTGAGTAGATTTATCACCAGCTCCTGAAATTATAAGAGGGGTTCTTGCTTCATCTATAAGAATAGAGTCAACTTCATCTATAATAGCAAAGTTAAGCTCTCTTTGTACCATTTCCTCTTTAAAGATAACCATGTTATCCCTTAAATAGTCAAATCCAAATTCATTGTTTGTTCCATAAGTTATATCGCAGTTATAAGCAGCACGCCTTTCCTCATTGTTAAGTTCATGAGTAATAACTCCAACCGTAAGACCTAAAAATTCAAAAATTTGGCCCATCCATTCTTTATCACGTTTTGCAAGATAATCGTTTACAGTAATAATATGAACGCCTTTCCCTGTAAGAGCATTTAAATAAGCTGGTAACGTTGCAACTAAAGTTTTTCCTTCACCAGTTTTCATTTCTGATATTCTTCCCTGATGAAGAACAACACCGCCAATAAGCTGAACCCTAAAATGCTTCATATTTAAAGTTCTAAAAGATGCCTCTCGCACCACCGCAAAAGCTTCAGGGAGAATATCATCTAAAGTTTCTCCCTTAGAAAGTCTATCCTTAAACTCCAATGTTTTTCCCTTAAGTTCATCATCTGATAAATTTTGCATTGGTTTGTCAAGTGATTCTATTTTATCAACAATTGGTATTATTCTTTTTATTTCTCTGTCACTATAGCTGCCAAATACTTTTTCAAGTAAACCCACATTTTTCACCTTCCTCTATTTTAAACGAAGCATATGATTTACATATACTTTTCTGCATAATATATCTTATCATATTATATCAAAATGAAAACTATTTCTCAAAACAATTGATTAATTTATTTATTTAATTTATAATAAAGTTATAAGTTTAATTATTGCAAGGCTTGATATTAAGCATAGATTTCCTCCTAAGCGCCTGTTTGATAAACAGGTGCTTTTTGTATTATACCCAAAAATAAAGGAGCAGCTTAGCTGCCCCTTATTAATCTTCTGGTTCAATTAGGCCATAATTACCATCTTTTCTCTTATAAATAACATTAACATCATTTGTATGAGCATCTCTAAATACAAAGAAACTATGTCCTAACATTTCCATTTGAAGAATAGCCTCTTCTACATCCATTGGTTTAACTGCAAACCTTTTAGTTTTAACTACTTTTTTTTCATCTTCTTCATCATAATCTGATGGCATATTCATAAATCTTAATGTACCTTCCTCATGTACCCTCTTTTCAAGCTTTGTTTTATGCCTTAATATTTGCTTTTCAAGCTTATCTACTACGTTATCAATGGACATATACATGTCTTGAGTAGATTCTTCACCTCTTAAAATTATTCCATCAAAAGGAATTGTGACTTCGATAATCTGTCTTGTTTTTTGGACACTTAATGTAACATGGCACTCAACCTCTGGCCCAAAATACCTGTCAAGCTTTCCAATCTTTTTCTCAACTGTTTCCTTTAAAGCATTTGTAAGAGCAATGTTTTTCCCAGTAATAGTAATTTTCATAAAATCTACCCCTTTCATAATAGTTTAAGGGAAATAGTATCTTAATTATCTTTATTTTAATATTTTCTGATTATTTATTCAAGTCATACTCTTAAATTTATATTAATTATATGTTAATTATAATTTTCCATTATCTATAAAGAAAATATACTGCATATTTATTATTTCTTTAAAAATCACTGTATATTACATAATGTAAATTTATATTATTTGTTCTCCTGTGGATATGTTACTAAGCACCTGTGGATAATGTGGATAAAATTGTGCATAACTTGTTTTTTCTTGTTTATATTTGTTTTGTTTTTGTGGATACTTTTTTAACAAAAATAATAGGTAGAACATATAATCAACGGAAACTGTATATCCATTGCCAGTTTAAGGCATATACCTTATTAAATTTCGTTTTAGTGTATATTTGTAACCTGTAAGGAATGGTCTTGACCGT
>DHEX01000121.1 GCA_002400085.1 Clostridiaceae bacterium UBA4839
CTGTATCTTCTTCCTTTTATAAATTCAAAATAAGCAGCACTTCCTATCATAGCAGCATTGTCTGTGCAAAGAATTGGAGGGGGATATAAAAACTCTATGCCCTCTTTTTTGCATCTTTCTGTCATTATTTCTCTTAGAGCTGAGTTTGAGGCAACTCCTCCTGCCATACAAAGCTTATTTGTCCCCATTTTTTTTGCTGCCATAACTGACTTATCCACAAGTACATCTATCACAGCTGCTTGGAAGCTGGCAGCTACATCTGCCTTATTAACTTCCTCGCCCTTCATTTTCATCTTATTTAAATAATTTAAAACTGCGGATTTAAGACCGCTAAAAGAAAAATCAAAACTTCCTTCTTCAAGGTAAGCCCTTGGAAACTTTATTGCCTCAGGATTTCCTTTCTTAGCAAGTTTATCAATTAAAGGGCCTCCCGGATATCCAAGTCCTATAGCTCTTGATATTTTATCAAAGGCTTCCCCTGCTGCATCATCCCTTGTTCTTCCAAGTATTTCATATTCGCCAAAATCCTTAACATAAATAAGATGGGTATGACCTCCTGAAACTACAAGACAGGTAAAAGGAGGGTTTAAATCCTTATTTGCAATGTAATTTGCAGATAAATGGCCTTCAATATGGTTCACCCCTATAAAAGGCTTGTTAAGGGAAAGAGCAAGACCTTTTCCAGCAGAAAGTCCTACTAAAAGAGCTCCCACAAGACCCGGCCCATAGGTTGCAGCAACTGCATCCACATCCTTTAGCTTTATTCCTGCTTGCTTTTCTGCTTCAGCTATCACACTGCTTATAACTTCTACATGTTTTCTTGAAGCAACTTCAGGAACTACCCCGCCAAATTTTTTATGTATTTCAATTTGTGAAGCAATAGCATTTGATAAAACTTCTCTTCCATTTAAAACTACAGATGCTGCAGTTTCATCACAGCTTGATTCAATAGCAAAAATAAGTATATCTTTCATCGTTTCATCTCCATAAGCTAATTTCATTCATTCCAAAGTAATGGGTTGGATGTTGATACAGCTGATGCACCGCAGGATAATGCATCTATTATATCTTCCTTATCATTTATAAGTCCCCCTGCGATAATTGGAATATTAATCTTCTTCTTCATTCTTTTTATAACCTTTGATGCTACCCCTGGCATTATTTCAACTGCATAAGGTTTTTCATCTAGTACACTTTTTATCCCCATCTCAAGAGATCTCGAATCCAGCATAAAAAGTCTTTGTATTGCAATCATTTCATGGGATTTAATATCCTTAATGAGATTGGGCTTTGTAGTAATAATCCCATCTACCCCTATTTTTTTTAAATATTCAATAGCTGCACTATCTCTCCCTAATCCTTCAACAAATTCAATATGCACGCAAACCAATTTACCTTTTACTTTTATCCTTCTAATCTGCTCATCTATGTTTAGTATGCTTCCACAAAGTAAAAATATAACATTTGCACTACTATCTAAGGCAGCGTCAAGCATTTCAATATTTCTTATAGCTGCAATTATAGGGTTATCTTCTATGGATTCATTTATCCTATTCATTTTTCCTCCACACATCCCCCATTAACAGATTATCTATTTCTTATTTTATTTCTCATTTCTTTAAACTTTGGAAAAAGTGATTTAAACATCTTGTATAAAAATTCATCTATAACAAGATCATATTCTCCAATAAATTCAACAAAGTTTCCATTGAAACCTTTTTTGAACTTATAAAGTCCATAAAGAGGATTATCAGGATTTAAATCCCCTGAAACTCCACGGAAATCATACATATAGCCACCCATATCTATTGTGTCTTGTATCATGCTCCACTGCATCAAAAAGTTTGGCATAGCATCACGAAGGGTATTGTGGGATGCTCCATAAAGATACCATCCTTTTCCTCCAAAATAAAGATATACAGAGCCTGATACATATAAATTCTTTTCATCCTTATACTGCTCAATTTCTTTAATTCTTTCTTCAAATCCTTTTATTTGTCTTTCTGATTCTTCAATATTTTTTTCTGCATCTGAAAGTTTTTTATTGTTCCTTTCAATTTTGCTTTCATCTGTTTCATCCTTTAAAGCTAATATTGCCCTTTCCTTTTTATTTTTAAATCTTTCCAAGTTTTTCTGCTGAGCATCAAACTTTTCAGTTAGTCTCTTAAAATCTTTATCATAGTTATACTTTATCATATAAATTCTGCAGTAAGGGTAAAGCTTATCTATCATATCTTTAAAATATTCTCTTCTTCTTACAATAAAATTATCCCTTTTCCCTGTTATCTCCATAAGTTCCTGAAACTTATCAAGAATCTCATCATTTATATTATCCTTATCATAAACTTCACAGGTTAATCCCCTATCCTCTGCAACTTTAATATTATATCTGGTTTTGCTTGTAAAGCCTTCATAAATTTCTTTCTTTTCATCCTCTTTGTCCTTTGATGGATCAAGGTTTAGCCTAAAAACAAAGTTTGGCTGTATTCCCTCAAAGTTTTTAGAGTCCTTATGCTTATATCCAAGACTTATAAGCATATCCTTAGTTTTTCCCCCATATTCTGTAGGCTTTTCATTCTCTGCAAGATGAATATCCGGATCTATAGTAATAAATGCCACATGGTTTTCCCTTCCATAGCTCTTTAAAAAGTCTGTAAAGCTTTTAACGAGCTCCTCATTTGAAAAATCACAAATAAATCCTCTTGGAGTATAGCCTAAGTATTTTCCTGTAGATGGGATTTTCCTAAGCATAAGCATACAGGCTAAAACCATATTCCCTCTTTCATCAAATCCGCCAATAAATTTCTTAAGCCATTCTGTTTTTAAATCTCCCCATAAGGAAGTTTGAAATATATGTCCTTTTTTATGTTCTATACTAAATTTATTTAATTCATCGCTGCTAATTTTTCTAAAACTATACATTTAAATCCTCTTTTCTATACTTTTTGGGAATACTGCTGTCTGCATATATAGGGCTTAAATCTATATTAAACTCAGCATCCTCTGGAATATCATCCATTTCAACAATAGTAAAGTTCATGTTTGGTTTCCCAACTATTTTAATTACCCTTCCATTATAAAAAATACCACTGTAGTATTTAATATGGTGATATATAACCTTTGCTATATCGTAAAAAACATTGTGCCTCACATTTTTAGTACAATCAAAGCTGTCTATAAGACCAACATCTAAAATTCCAACCTTTACTTTTCTTTTTGCCTTATAAATATTACCATAGCCTATGAATTCACCCTTTTCCACTTCATAAACCCTTATAGGTCTTGCCTTATATTGATAGGCTTTCTTATACCCAAAAGGCTGTGCATCATACCCATAAATAATATTTCCGCATCTTACCATAGTATCAAAATCCACTTCATCATTATATTTTAAAAATCCGCTGGAATTTAATATGTGAATTTCTTTAAACTTCTCCCTATAGGGAAGAATTAAATTTTTAAATTTGCTTATTTGCTTTTGTGTATAATCTTTATCCCCTGTATTGTTAAGATGGGTATAAACCCCTTCCACCTTAATATTTTTATACTTTTCTACAGTTTGTAAAAAGCTTTCAAAATCAGCAGGTTTTACCCCAAAACGGTTCATTCCTGTGTCTACATATATATGAGCCCTTACCTCTTTTTCAGGAATAATAGATGCAATCTTTTTTAAAAGCTCTTCATTATCTATAGTGATAATAAAATTATCCTTTATAAGCTCTATATCCTCCCTTGAAAGCTCAGGAGTAAGTATTAAAACATCCTTTTCGCTTTTAACTTTAAGTGCTTCCTCCATATTTATTACAGCAAAGGCATCCACCTTATCAGATAAAAATTCTGTAACTTTTTCAATTCCAAGACCATAAGCATCTGCCTTAACTACCGCCATAATTTTTTTCGATGTCTTTTCTTTAATCTTATTTATATTGTAATTAATGTTGTCGAGGTTTACCTCTAAGTAAAAATTCCTCAAATTTATTCCCCCAAAAGTGTTAGACGCATTACAAATATTAACTTATCTAACACCATGCAATCTTTAGTGTATTCTATATAAAATTATACCCATACAGCCCCATCCTGTAAAGTTTAACTAACCCCAAAAAAATTGGGGACAGTTAA
>DHEX01000098.1 GCA_002400085.1 Clostridiaceae bacterium UBA4839
GATAACTCCATACCTCTTTCCATACTTTCTAAGTTAGCCATTTGGATTTCTTCATCGGATAAATCTTCAATAGGGTCTATCATTGAAAGGAAATCATCTAAAAGACACTTATACATAAAGCTTTTAAATGTAGAAGCTAAAATAACAAAATTATGTGTTTCATGGAGCCAAATTCCTACATAGTAATCATCAATATTTATGCCATATCTATAAAAGCAATAATAATCTCCATTTCCAATGTCTCCAAAAGGTACAAGATGAAAATCCATGTCTCCGGGAAGCCTTAATAAATTATTTATTATATTATCAGGGTATTCAAATCTGCAGCTTCCAAACTGCGAATCTCCCCCATGCCTAAGCATAAAATCTTTAAATTCTTTTGGAAGCATATACCCATATTTCATCTCAAACTTTTCAAATTTAGCTGTACTCATTTAGCATTTTCCTTTCTATTATAGAATCCCCATAAGATTATAATTGGTACCTTTTTAAATTTAAAATTCTTTCTGTTCAAATAATCAATTGGGTAAATTTCATTATCATTTTTATTTTAAAATAAACAGCTTGTATTAGCTATATATATGAAATTATAACCTTTATAATATTTCAAAACAAGTGGAATACTAATATTCAAGCTTTAAATACTTAAATCGCCCAGTGTGAATTAAATATTTCTGCTAATTAAATTGTGCAAATTTCATAGACCATTTTCTTTATTATATATTTGAATGTAAAAAGAGGTGTAAAAATGATTGTATTCATTAGAACAATAATACTTTATGCCTTCGTAGTTATAGCTATGCGCATTATGGGTAAAAGACAAATTGGTGAGCTCCAGCCATTTGAATTGGTAATTGCAATAATGATGTCAGAGCTTGCTGCTATTCCTATGCAGGATCCAGGAGTCCCTTTAGTATATGGTATTATTCCCATAGTAACATTGATGCTCATTGAAATACTTTTATCATTTATTTCTTTAAAATTCAATTGGGCAAGAAAATTTTTATGTGGCTCTCCAAGTATAATTATTGAGCACGGGAAAATCAATGAGGAAGAAATGAGGAAACAGCGTTTTAATTTAACAGACATGATGGAAGAGCTGAGAATATTGGGTTATTTTAATATTTCTGATATAGAATATGGCATCCTTGAAGATAATGGAAAGCTAAGCATAATTCCTAAAGCTCAAGCTTCAAATGTAACAAAATCAGATTTAAATATTAAATCACCTGAAAATAAACTGCCCTTAAGTATAATTTTAGATGGAGAGTTATTGATGGAAAATCTCGTTTTATCTGGTCATGATGAAACCTGGCTTCAAAAAAAGCTTAAAGAAAAAAAGATTGATAAAATAGAGGATGTATTTTTTGCCATGATCGATTCAAAAGGAGAATTTTATTTGCAAAAGAGGTGATTGCATGCGCTCAAATTTAAAGGTTTCTATCATTTGCATTGCTATTGTTTCAATAATAATTTTTTCATGTCTATCTATTAGCAGGTATCTTGAAGTATCTGCTGATAAGATGCTTGATGATATAATAGAAGTTGAAGATTACATTAATAATGATAAATGGGATGATGCATATAATAAAATTGTATATATAAGTATTGAATGGGAAAAAACAGAAAAGGTTTGGAGTACAATAGTAAATCATCATGAAATAGACAACATCACTATTTCACTAATAGAATCCGAAAAGTATGTAAAATATAAGGATAAAATGATGTCTGAAACATCCTTATCCTCTTTAAAACACTATATTAATCATATTCCTAAAATGGAGCTTTTAAATTTAAAAAATGTTTTATAATTTTCTTTCCATATACTATAATATGTTATATAATATAGATGCAATGGAGATGTCCACCTAGGACAAAATTTGTCCCATTTATTATTCACAATTAAATAATAAATCAATAAATAGTATCATATATATTAAATGTGATATACTATTCAATTATAATTATTAAGGAGGGTTATTATGCCACTTATAACTTCAAAAGAAATATTTAAAAAGGCATATCGTGGAGGGTATGCAATAGGAGCATTTAACGTTAATAACATGGAAATAATACAGGGTATTGTAGAAGCCGCAAAAGAAGAAAAATCTCCTGTTATACTTCAGGTTTCTGGTGGTGCACTAAAATATGCAAATCCAATATATTTAAAGAAATTAGTTGAAGCTGCTATTGAAGATACAGATCTTCCAATTGTACTTCATCTTGATCATGGTGCAAACTTTGACATATGCAAAAAATGTGTTGATCTGGGGTTCACATCTGTTATGATTGATGGTTCAAAATATCCATTTGAAGAAAATATAAGAGTTACAAAGGAAGTTGTTGAATATGCACATTCAAAGGGTGTTGTTGTTGAAGCTGAACTTGGAAAGCTTGCCGGTGTAGAGGATGCCGTTAAGGTAAATAAAAAGGAAGCAACTTATACAGACCCAGATGAAGCTGTTGAATTTGTTGAAAGAACTGGCATAGATTCCCTTGCAGTAGCTATTGGAACAAGCCACGGTGCATATAAGTTTAAAGGAACTCCTTCACTTGACTTTGAAAGGCTTGAAATAATAACTAAAAAATTAGATGGATTCCCACTAGTTCTGCATGGTGCTTCAACAGTAATGCCTGAATTTGTTGCTAAATGCAATGAATTTGGCGGAAAATTACCTGGAGCTCAGGGAGTCCCTGAAGATATGCTAAGGCGTGCTGCAACTCTTGGAGTTTGCAAAATAAATGTTGATACTGATTTAAGACTTGCAATGACTGCAACAATAAGAGAATATTTTGCAAAACATCCTGAAGATTTTGACCCAAGAAAATATTTAGGGCCAGCAAGGGATGCAATAAAAGAAATGGTTAAACATAAAATTAAAGATGTTTTAGGATCAAGCAATACACTATAAAAAAATGCGGCAATGCCGCATTTTTTTATTTTCTGTCCATATTTTATGGTGTAGCTGTTTCACCAGTATTTTCTTCTTCGCTGCTATCCTTTTCTTCATTCTTGGTCTCATCTTTATTATCTTTTTTATCTGTCTTATCCTCTTCATTATTTGTTTCAGTTTTAGTATTTGGAATCCTTACAGCATCTGGTGGAATTACAATATTAACTGTGGATCTTCTTTGGCCCCTCTTGTCTATGGCTACGTCTTTTGAATGAAAATTATTTGCCATATAAGCAGGCACATCGGACGCAAGCCCACTGCCGCTTGAAAAAATAAAATGCTCTAATGCTGCAACATTTTTTTCCACATCAGGTACTAATACATCTGCTCCATATATATTCATACCTTTAAAAGCTCCATCAACAGGAATTCTTATACTTTCAACTGGTGCGCTGCTATATTTATATGCTGTATAACAAAGGTTCATAAGCTTTGATGTTGGAATGTTAGTTTTAACATAAGGAAGAATGGAACTTATTACCTCAGTCAATTTCACAAAGTTTATTTTCCTCATTTTTTCAACAAGTAGGGATAAAACTTTTCTCTGTCTTTCTGTTCTTTCAAAATCACTATTTCCTACCTTTCTAATTCTGCAATAAGAAAGAGTTTGCTGGCCATTTAAATGCTGAACTCCTGCCCCTTTTAGAAGGTCAGCATTTCTCCCGTTTACTTCTTTAATAAATTTATTTATTTCATTTACCTCATAAGGTTTAACTTCAAGATCTACCCCCCCAAGCTTGTCAACAACCTCTTGAAATGCTTTAAAATCAACTGATACATAATATGAAACATTAGCATTAAATACATTATTCACAGTTTTCAAAAGAAGTTCCGGCCCGCCATCAAAGTAGGATTCATTTATCCTTGACTGTCCATAACCTTCAATTGGAACATATAAATCTCTCATTATAGATGTAAGCTTAATTTTTCTATTTTGGCCATCTAATGTTCCTAAAATTATAGAATCTGTCCTTGATTTTTCTTCTCCTTCTCTTGCATCAACTCCAATAAGCATTACATTTATTATTCCTTTTTCTTCTGCCATTTCTGCTTTTTCTTTTCCAAATTTATCTGTTATAATATCAGTTTTATTAGGCACATATATTTTATTTTTAACATATTGAAAAGCCCAAAAAAATCCTATAGCCACTGCTGATAAAACTGCAATCAATATATATGTATACTTTCGGGACTTTTTAGCATGCTTTTCTTTATTAGTTCTTCCCATTAGACCACCTCACTATTTTTATTAACATCTTCTTACTATGTTATAAATATTAATAAGACTTAATAATTTTTCATCTGGTGATATGTAATAAGCTTTACTTGCAGAGACTATTGTATATACTTCACCCTTATTATCCCATGGGATACAATTTTGTGGCTTATTGCCTTTTGCAATCTTTATGTCAGATTTTTTACCAAAGGCTTCAAAATTTTTCACATCTTCATCAAATAATGTTCTTCTTTTATTCATATTATATATAATATCTATTACTAAATTCCCATTAGTAAAAGTATATTCATATTCCTTGTATGAATTGTTTCTAAAATATTTAAACAGAAAAGACAGTGCTATTATAATTATGGAAAATATAGTAAGCCCTACATTGAAAGAAATTGTAGCAAGGAAAAAATACAATAATCCTCCAATTAAAAATATCCAATTAAGTATGTTTAAAGTTGTATATTTAAGGCTTTTTTTTGTTGTTAAAAGTTGTTCATAAAACCTATCCATATAAGTTCCCCCTTATAATTTTAGCAATCTATGTTTAATATAACCAATAAACTTATCAAAAATATAATCATAAAAATAAAACAATATTTCAAGAATAATTAGTAAAACAATTTCCCCTTCCATAAGACTAAAAAAGCCTTTTAAATGTATAAAATCCTTAAACAGAAAATAAACTGCAAATATTGTAGCATTAAACCATAAATATTTTAAAATTAAGCTTGCTTTATAATTCTTTTTTTCTGAAATTAATTTTATAAATGGATAAATCCCAAAAAATCCAAACACTAAAGCATAAACCTTATTAGGCAGCAATATAACTGACAGGGCTAAGGATGCTGCATAGGTTAAAAGTCCTGCTTTAATGCTGCATTTAATATATGGGATTACCATAACAATTGTTGAAATAAACATAAAAAAAAGCTTGCTATTTTTTACAGCAGTACCTACATATAAAAAAAGAACAACCAATGCTGCTGTAATTCCACCTGTTGCTGCATTGTTTGAGCTTTTATCCACAATATCACTTCCTTAGCAGCAAGATCCTCTTGTTGATAATTCACAGCACGAATCAGCGCACCATATCGTAGTACATATCTTACATGCATCGTTATCTGTCATACTTCTGTTCGAATTATAATTATTAGTATACATGGTGTTACTTCTACTTAGTTCATTAAGTGCCTTTCTGTATTCATAATTATTAGGATCCATCCTAACTGCTGTTTGTATATCATTATATCCCCGAGAATACCATCCTTTTTTTAATGAAAGCATCCCTCTTAAAAAATACCATTCTGCATTTCTATTACTAATAGAATTTAATTCTATTTCAGCGCTTCTTAAATCATTTCTATTTATCATTTCTCTTATTCTTTGGTTTTTTACAAAATTATTATTATCATTTGATGTTCCATTATAACCTGTACTGTCATAACTGTTTTCTGATGTGCCTTTATTTTTTGTAAGATAATCGTAAGCTTCATTTATTTCTCTCATTTTTTCTTCTGCAAGGTCTCTTAAGGGATTATCTGCATACTTATCTGGATGATATTTTTTTGCCAGTTCCCTATATGCTTGCTTTATTTCCTCCTGGGATGCACCATCTCTTACACCAAGCACTTCGTATGGATTTTTCATTACCTTTGCCCCCTTCAATAACAAGTTGAGTTTTGTAGTTCATACCAAGAAAAATTATATTCTCAAGTAATCCCTTGTTTTTTTTAATTTCTAAAAGTTCAAAAGCCTTTGAGGCCTCATTCATGCACTTTACAAGTGTAAAGTTAATATTTTCTTTTATGCTTTCTTTAAATTCGTATGGGTTTTTGCCATTGTATCCATAATTGTAAATACATGGATTATAACTGTTAGTTTTTATATCACTTATAAGATCATCATAGGCATCTATTGTATAAATCCATTTCCCTATATTATAACCTAAATATCTTAAAATTTTTTCATTATTACCATAACCTACTGAAAAAATTTCTGATGTAATATTTGCAAATGCTTCTCCAATTTCATCAATATTATTGCATTTTAATCTTTCAAGTTCTTTTAATTTATTCAAGTTGCTATTAATTACCTTTACTTTTTCTTGAGACATTTCCGAAATATCTTTTATTCCAAGCATTTTAGAGCTCAATAATGCTATATAATTTTTATCATCAGCATAATCATCAATTAAATTTTTTTTACTTAATATAATATTCATATCAGCTGCATATTCAATATATTGATTTTTATGAATTACAAAAACATTCCTCATTTTATTAAAGCAGAACTTTTTTTCACTGTTTTCTTTTTCTAAATAAATTGATGAAAGGAGTATTGCTAAAAATGTCATATCATAGTTTAAAACATATTTTGAAAAATAAGATTTTTTTTGAAGTGCCTCACACAATCCACAATAATAAGCTTTAAAAGTTTCATATTCTTTTATTTTTAATTCTCCCTTTAAAGGGACAACATATCCAAACATCTATTAACCTCACTTTTAACAGTATCGTTAAAATCTCTCCTATGATCTCATATTTATATATTACAATATTATCATACTTATTAAAAGAAATTTTTATAAATTATAACTTTTTGGTTAAATATTTTAAAACAACCCCCATGATTTTTAATAAAATCATGGGGGCAATTTGATCATCGTGCAGAGGAACGGTCAGGACCGCTCCCTACTTTAAATCCTTTATATTCAACAATTTCAACTATCTTATCAATGGAAGTTTTTCTTTCGTCATAAAAGACATTGGCCACTCCTTCTTCATAATTTGTATCCACATCCTCTATACCTATTAAACCTTTAATAATATTTATAATTTCTCTGCTTGAATTTTCATCATGCATTGATGGGACTTTAAGTATACATTCTTTCATGAAAAATCCCTCCTAATCATATTTTCTCCATGAAAATGCTATATTATCCTTATTGGTTTAAAGTTTATAATATCTGCCGTAGTACAAATAAACTCAATATCTTCAAAATAGCCATTTACACAGATTTCCTTGGAGCTTTCGTGTATATGACCGTATATAACTTTTTTAACATCATATTCATGAAGTAAATCAATGAATTCCCTGCTTACATTTATTTTAGATACTGGAGGATAGTGCATCATAACGATATAATTATTAAGACCACTGTTCTTAGCAGCATCTAATGAAATTTTAAGCCTTATAAGTTCTCTATTATAGATTTTCTCATCATGCTCTTTTCCATTTAAGTTGACCCACCCTCTTGTACCGCATATGCCTATATCATTATACTTATAATAATTATTTTGTATAAAAAACATATCATCATATAAAGAATTAAGTTTGCTAATTGATGTCCACCAATAATCATGATTGCCCTTTAGAATTATTTTCCTCCCTTTTAAATTATGAATAAACTCAAGATCGGCTTTCGCCTCATTAAATTTTAATGCCCAGGAAATATCACCAGCCATCAAAACACAATCTTCATTATTTATTATTTCATTCCAATTTTTCTTTATTTTTATATCATGATTAATCCACTTTTCACCGAAAATATCCATTGGCTTATCTGTATTTAATGAAAGGTGTAAATCTGAAATTGCATAAACAGACAAATTATCACATCCCGTTTTCTATTATTCTATTTATCTTTATAAAATTATTCCGATACTAAAAGTGGTGATATTAATGTATGTAAAAAGCACAAATACAAATAATGTTTTAAATAATGAAGAAATACCTTTAAAACTTAAACTTTTAGGTAAAACACAAATTTCTGGGAAGCCAATAAATTTGGATAATGGCAAATATGCTATTAAGCTTTATGATGGAACTATAATTCCAGCTATTTTTTTGGATAATTTAAAACTAAATCCCGATTTATATTCAAGATTTTATATTAAAGGCTTTAGCGATGATATTTTACTTCTTAAAGTTGAACCTGAAAAAAATGAAACTAACAATGTTAATTCTTTTGAATCTATTTTGCAGAAACTTGATATTCCCTATGAAAAAGGAAAAGATATTATAATGAGTTTGCTAAAGTTTAATCTTCCAGCTTCAAATGAAAATATCCTAAGCATATACAAAAATATTGAATTTATAAATAAAATAAATAATTTCAATGATGAACATATTGTAAACTTTTTAAAAGAAAATATTAATTCCACCATTAATTATGATAGCATAGAATTTAAAGTTGGCAAAGAAGTATTTAATCTGTTTAAAAATGTTGATGTTGATTTTTTGACTTTTTTAGTTGAAAATAATTTAGATATTAATATTGATAATTTGTGTGATACATCCAATATTATAAAAGATAANNTATGCCCCAAATCGAATATAAATTAATAGATGATGTTGAAAACGGTATGGAGCAAATTGAACAAAAAGCAGTGGATAATTCAAAACAGGAATTTACAAATAATAATGAAAAAGCTCAGCTTAATCAACCAGGACTTACATATAATAATGAAAAAGCTCAATTAAATCAAAATGAAATTTTATTAACAGATAATTTAAATGCTAGTTATGCAGAGGACAGCAAATTAAATACTTATAATAAGCAGCCAAATTTAAATATCAGTAATAAAACAGCTTCTTTTGACAAAGAAATACTAAAGTTTATGCTGAAAAAAGCAGAGGTTAAAGGTGATAAAGAAATTAACATTGTATCCCTTAATGATATATTAATATCTGCTAAAGAAAGCAGCAAGATTTCTTCACCCTTTCTTCCCCAATCTATGATTAAAATGATTGATAATATTAGTATATTAAAATTTTTATATAACAATTATAACCTTTATTATTTTAATACTTACATAGATAATAAAACTTATAAAAATAATATTATAATTAAAAACAAATATAAATCCTATAACCATATTGATGAAAATGATGTTAAAGCTTTTATAAATGTGGAAACTCCAAATTTAGGAAATGTTGAAGGCTATTTAATTAAAAAAAATAAGAATTTAATTATAACATTAAAAACAGATAATGCTTATGTGCCAATTTTTAAAAGTAGCACTGAGCTTCTTAAAGATAAACTGCAGGAATCAGGTTATAATGTAATAAGTATCTCAGTTGAAAGCATTAAAAATAGCAACAATATAATTTCTGCTTCAACATTTTTTAGTGATTTTATTTTTAAAGAACTGGATGTGAAAGTGTGAAGGAAAGAAAAACTGCTGCTGCATTAAAATATGATGATAAGTATAATGTTCCTATAGTCACTGCAATTGGTTTTGGGCAAATAGCTGAAAGGATTGTTAAAGAAGCAAAAAAAAATGATGTTCATATTGTAGAAAATAAAGAACTTATGAAAAATCTTTCTAAAGTTCCTATAGGTCAAAGCATACCTGAAGAGCTGTATGAACCTGTAGCCGAAATAATTGCATATATTTATAAAATAGATGAAAAAGTAAAAAAATAATAAAAGCAACGCGGGGTGATCTGTTTGGTTAAAAACAATACAAAAGTTAATAATGTTAACAATCTTAGTCCATTATATAATAAAAATATTAAATGTCCTGTTTGTAACGCAAGTTTTAAAGCCAAGGCTATGAGAAAAGGCAAATACAAACTTATTTCAAGGGATTTGGACACCATGCCAAGATATGAGCCATATAATCCAATGTTTTACGAAGTTATAATATGCCCATCCTGTGGGTATGCTGCTTTATCTCCTGATTTTGAAAATATTACAAGTTTACAAATTGATTTAATTAATCAAAATTTAAATTCAAATTCAAAGCTAAAGCCTCATAATTATCCTGACACTTATGATGCTGATATTGCTATTGAAAGATATAAATTTGCTCTCATTTTTTCCATTATTAAAAAGGATAAAATGAGTATACAGGCGCTTATATGCTTAAAAATTGCCTGGATGTATAGACTTAAGGAAGATAAAACTGAAGTGAAGTTTTTAGCTGATGCATTAAATGGATTTAAAAAGGCTTATGAAGCAGAAACCTTTCCTGTTTGTGGAATGAATCAGGCAAATCTGATGTTTTTAATAGGCGAGCTTTCACGAAGAGTCGGGAAATATGACGAAGCACTTCAATGGCTAAGTAGAGTAGTCACTAAAACAGGGGTAGCTCCTAAAACAAAAGAAATGGCAAGAGATTCAAAGGAACTAATTAAAGAAGCTCTTTAATTAGTTCCTTTGCAAATAATCAAATAATTCTTAGAAAAACTTGCCCACGGGCGTAGCATTTGTAATACCCCATTCTTAAGGCAGGGAATAACGGATGCTATCCCACTAGATAAAGTTAGTTAAGCTGCTAAATAATAAGATAGGAGATGAAATTCACAAAAATTCATCTCCATTTTATTTAAACAGCTAAATATTCGGCTTCAATATTTTCCAATTTACATTTCATATTTTTTATCCCAAATACAAAATTAACCTCTGCCTTTTCACTGATTTTTTTAGCACGCTTTAAAAAATCAGTTACAGCATCGGTATCATCATTTAAAATAACACTTAAATTGTCAATAAAAATTGATTCAATATCATAATCTTGTGACAGCATACCATAAATAAAACCAATCAAAGAATCAACACTTGAAATGGGGAAAGATGAAACATTAACATGACGAATAGAAGAATCGAGTTCAAATATACCTTCTGAATTAATACTGATCCAAACAATATGTCCGTTTGTCTTTTCAGCAGTTTCATTTGCAATTGATAAAAGCCTTTTTGTTTTTCCTGAGCCTCTGTCGCCCGCAATTACTTGAACCATTTTAATCACCCCATTATTTATATTTTTTAATTACCTACTTTAATAATAGTATAGTCAGAAAATTATTTCAATTACCTTTTGTCTTATAATTCACTTTCATTTAATATTATTGACTAATTTGCTCATATTATGCAAGTTTTCCTTTGCTTATTTAACTTTTTTAAAATAAGCAATTACAAGATAAAATCCTCTATTTGTATAACCATACCCTTTACTGCTAAAAATCAGAGTATAGTTATACAAATATCAGGTTGAAACATTATTTAACTATTACCTTCATTACGGGACATAATATAAAATTCGCATGATGGAAGGCTATCCCTAATTGCCTTTATTATTCCATCATCATTAAAATCATCTGTTGTTTCTCCAAGAATAATATGTCCTATGTTTTTTTCCACTGCAAACTTTTCAATAGTAGAAATAACATCGTTAGCTCTTAAAACAGTTAATTCTGCACCTACGTTTTTAGAAATATCAAAGAGATATTCAAGAGCTTCAGCTTCTTTTTGGTTTCCCAAAAAGTTAACTCCTTCCTTAGCAACATGAATTACGTAAAGTTCTCCACCAAGTTTTTCTCTTAAATGTGCTCCTTTTTTTATAAGTCTTTCACAAGTTTTTTGCTGAGTTACACAAACTAATATATTTTCTTTTACTGACACTCTAACTACCCCTTTCGTGGGTAAATACTCTCCCTAAAATCATTATACTATATCTTAAACTATGATGATACAGAATAAATATTTGTAACAATTTATTTTCAATTAATTAAAAAACAACTCATGTTATTTATTCAATATTACTGTTTAAATTTTTTATTATAATATCATCAAAGTTAATAAATCCTAAAGCATTTTGTCTTACACCAATAATATTATCCCGTGAAAGAAGACCAGATATAGGATGATAAAGGAATATCCATGGTGCATCATCTACAATGTATTGTTGTATTTGTTTATACATTTCTTCACGCTTAATCGGGTTTATTATACGGCGTGCTTCCTCCATAAGTTCATATACTTTTTCACTTTTATATCCAGCAAAATTTGTTGCACTTTCAGGTGCAAAATTTGGCTCTAAAAAATTGTCCTCATCGCCAGTATCAGCTATCCACCCACTTATAAATATGTGGCAGGAAGAAATATTATTCTTATCATAATAAGCCTTAGAAGGAACTTTTTTTATCTCACAGTTAATTCCCACATCTTTCAAATCTCTCATTATGTATTGTGAAACCTTTCCATTAATACTATTTTCATCACCTTCACGACCCAATATTATCAATTTATCATTAATTTTCTTTCTTTTAAGTATACTTAATGCCTTTTCCTTGTTATACTCATAGCCGCTTAAATAATCATTTTTAATTATACTGGGTGGAATTGGTCCCTTAGATTCTTCAGCCATTCCTCCTATTATTTCATTGATAATTCTTTTTTTATTAATAGCATAATTAATTGCTCTTCTAATCTCAACATCCTGAACAATATTTGAATTTGATTTGAAATTAAACCCTGCATAGTTTGTTGTCATAAGATTCTGATACTTTATTTTTTCAAAATAAGCTGTGCCTCTTAGCTTGTCTAACTCATCTTTGCTGCTTATTAATACAAAATCATTATCACCATTTAAAAATTCCTCAACAGGATCACTAGCATTATATTTTATTCTTATTTTATCCACATATGGCGGACCGCCAAAATAATCATTAAATGCCTCAAGTATATAATATCCGTCTGAAGTTTCTTTTAAAATGTAAGGCCCACAGCCAACAAATATATTCTTTTTTAAATCTTCTTCTGACATAATAGCGCAGCAGCTTTTAGCAAGATTTAGTAAAAAGCCCGTATATGGCCTTATTAGCTTAAAGCTAATCATATATTTATTAATGATTTTTATTCCTGTAATATCATTAGCTTTACCATTATTATACTCCTGTGCTCCCTCAATTGGGAAAAGGAACCATGCATTAGGTGATTTTAAAGAACTGCTTAGCAGCCTGTAAAATGAATATTTTACATCCTCTGATGTTACTTCCTTTCCATTATGAAATTTAGCACCTTTTCTTAAATTGAATACCCATGTTAAATTATCATCCTTAAGGTACCAGCTTTTTGCAGCTCCAGGAAGTATACTGTTATTTAAGCCCTGTATTAACAGTCCACTATGTACATTAGAAAGAATTCTTGCGCTCTCTTGATCAAACGCCATTTGCGGATCCTTATTTTCAATTTCTTGAGCCGTACTTATTCTTATTGAATTATCATATTTATTACTGCTGTTTATTTTTGCTATCATATTATCTGAAATACTTTTTAAATCTGAAGCTGCATTTGAAAGCATATAAAGGGATTCACTTGTATAACTTGTATTAAGTGAAGCAGACTCTACAAAAGACATAACACTTGAAGATGCTTCCTTCATATTTTGAGCTGATATAATTATCTTTTTTAATTCTTCGTTTTGTCCAATTATATTCTCTCTAATCTCTAATGTCTTATTAGAGGATGAATCTACAGCTTCAATGATGTCATTAAAAACATCACTTGTATCATCAGCAATTTTTGCTCCCTCATTTACAATATTTACACTGTTTTTCATAGCATCTAATGCCAAATATATTGTATCATTAATTTCCTTTATGGTTTTTGATATTCTGCCTACAGCTTCACTGCTTTGAGCTGCAAGCTTTTTAACTTCAGAAGCAACAACAGCAAATCCCCTCCCTGCTTCCCCAGCTCTTGCAGCTTCAATAGATGCATTTAATGAAAGCATATTCGTTCTATCTGCTATATCATTAATAAGCTTTAACATTTCCTCTATAGCAGTATATTTTTTCTTTAATTCCGATACAATATTTCTTGAATATTCAACTGAATCCTTTATATTGTTCATAGACTCAATTGAATTACTTGATGCTTTAGTTCCGTTTTTGGCTATCACTAATGTATCTGCTGTGTATTTTTGGGCTTCATTGGACTTATTTATTATATTTTCAGATAATTTAGCATATTTTCTTATTTCGTTTATTACTTCTTCAATGGAGTTCATTTGAATCTCTGTTTGTTTTGATATATTTTTTATTATGTTGATTAAATTTTCTGTAGTAAAATTCGTCTCAGTAACTTTGTCTGTTATCCTTTGTACAATACACTCCTGATTACGCTTTAAAAGTGAAATTTCTTTATCTTCTAAATCTCGACTTTCTACTGCTTTCACCTCATTAACGTCATTGTCATTATTTACTTTTTTAGAAAAAAACATATAATAACACCTCTAAATCCATATTTAAATGGTTATTTATATTAAAATATTTCGGCTATACGTTTCATTTCTTTTGAATGTATTTTTATGACACTATTTATATTTTCTTCATTTATTTCATCATCTTGAGAAAACTCAAATTCCACGAGCCATACTGGGTTGTATTCATCATCTACATCCTTTATTATAAATTTTTCTTTTTCAAATATAGAGTAATTATATAAATCATATATTTTTGTATATTCCTCATCTGATACATCCCTATCTGTAGTAAGATATATTTTTACTTTATTATCTTCCACATAGGCTTTAAATACATAGTTTAGACCTTCTTCAACTTTGTAACTTCCAAGTTCTGTAGCTAATATTCCATTTTCTTTTTTCATTAAAACCAAACTTGTAGCTTCCATAAAATCCCTCCCCTCTTAAAAAAATAATATGGCCAGGGAATTATCTCTCTGACCATATTTTATCACATAAATATAAAATTTAAAATTCAATCTTTTTTGCGATATAATCCTCAACTTCACTTATTGGTATTCTAACTTGCTTCATAGTGTCCCTGTCCCTTACAGTTACACAGTTATCATTTTGTGAATCGAAGTCATATGTTATGCAGTAAGGTGTACCAATTTCATCTTGTCTTCTATATCTCTTGCCAATACTTCCAGTTTCATCAAATTCCACTGTAAACTTTTTAGAAAGCTTCTCATGAAGTTTAAGTGCATTATCTGAAAGCTTCTTTGATAATGGAAGTACTGCAGCCTTTATTGGTGAAAGTGCAGGATGAAGTTTAAGCACAACCCGTGAGTCCCCGCCTTCAAGCTCCTCCTCATTGTAAGCATCAACTAAAAACGCCAATGCAATTCTATCTGCACCTACTGATGGTTCAACACAATAAGGAATATATTTTTCATTGGTTGTAGGATCCATATAGGATAATTCTTCTCCAGAATATTTAGAGTGCTGTTTTAAGTCAAAATCTGTTCTATCTGCTATACCCCAAAGCTCACCCCATCCAAATGGGAAAAGATACTCAATATCAGTAGTAGCTTTGCTGTAATGAGAAAGTTCTTCCTTTGAATGGTCCCTAAGTCTCATACTGCTTTCAGTAAGTCCTAATGATAGGAGAAAGTTTTTGCAGAAGTCCTTCCAATAATGAAACCATTCTAAATCATCACCTGGTTTTACAAAAAACTCAAGTTCCATTTGTTCAAACTCTCTGGTTCTAAATGTAAAATTTCCTGGTGTAATTTCATTTCTAAAGGATTTACCAATTTGAGCAATTCCAAACGGAAGCTTTTTTCTTGTAGTTCTTAATACATTTTTAAAATTAACAAATATACCCTGAGCAGTTTCTGGTCTTAAATATACCTCTGATTCTGAATCCTCTGTAACCCCCTGATGGGTCTTAAACATAAGATTGAACTTTCTTATATCTGTAAAATTATGAGCACCACAATCAGGACAAGGTACATTTTTTTCTTTTATATAAGCAATCATTTTTTCATTGCTCCATCCATCTGCAGATGGATTTGGGTCCCCTTGCTTTTTCATATAATCTTCTATTAATTTATCAGCTCTAAACCTTGACTTACATTCTTTGCAGTCCATGAGCGGATCACTGAATCCTCCAACGTGTCCTGAAGCAACCCATACTTTAGGGTTCATTAAAATAGCACAATCAACTCCTATATTATAAGGGGATTCCTGAACAAACTTTTTCCACCAAGCTTTTTTAACATTATTTTTAAACTCTACTCCAAGCGGTCCATAATCCCATGTATTAGCAAGACCTCCATAAATCTCTGAGCCCGGATATATGTATCCTCTTCCTTTGCAAAGTGCAACTATTTTATCCATTGTCTTTTCAGTAGCCATAAATATAATACCTCCTTAAACAAAAATTAGTTATTTTAACTTTAAATCCATAATTTAGATTTAATATACCGCTGCGATAAGAAAAATA
>DHEX01000038.1:0-11555 GCA_002400085.1 Clostridiaceae bacterium UBA4839
AGCTTTTGTAATGCTCTATATTGATTGCTTTTTACAGTACCTTCAGGTTTATTCAGCATTTTTGATGTTTCATTTATTGAATATCCTTCAACTATTCTAAGGACAAGTATTTCCTTTTCATCCTTGGATAANNTTTCTTCCATTTCAGCAATTTCATCAAGATAAACTATTTTAGGGTTTCTATATTTTTTTCTCCATAGGTCATTTACAATATTTCTGGCTGTAGCATAAATATATGCCTGCATTTTGCTTTCATCTATTGATGAAACTAAAAGTTGTTTATAAATCTTATGAAAAACATCCTGAGTTAATTCTTGGGCTTCTTCTATATTTTGTATTTTAAAGTATATGAAATTATAAATCTTTGGCCACATGGTTTCATATAAGGTCTCAAAATAGCTGCTCTTATAAGCAACATTTTCCATAAAGTCACCCCAATACAAATTATTTAATCCATTGTGGATTAAAATTCATTTATTTTAAAGATATTACTCTCTATATATAAATATACATACCAGATATTTCAATTTTGTTTCAACCGTGTTTCTATTTTATGACATTACTTGATTTGATAGCTACCAGCCATTATTCCCCGCTTGACGCGGGGAATAATGGCTATTACGTCCCTGGGCTGGCTCTTCTAAGAATCACTTGATCCATTTTGGTACTTTCCCCTGACAGATATATTTATAGGTTTTATCTTCCGTGTTATAAATATAAATTTTTGTGGATTTTTCATTATAGTCATAGCTTTCATATAGCACGTATTTTCTATCATATGAAAACTCAGGTATTTCATTACAAAATTTATCTGGAAGGTTTGGATTTGCTTCGCTTATACTTCCGTCATTTATATTTGTTACTAAATATTTTGAATATTCTTTTGCTCCCGAAGCAGACTTTCTAATAACTAAATTATTTTCACTTTCCCAGTAGAAAGGTTCAGTGCAAAAATCTTCAGAGCCTTTAATCAATGTTTTTATGGTATTTTCTTTATTTAAAAGAATAAGTGAAGTTGTAACAGAATTATTTCCTGAATAATTTTGAACCAAACCTACAGCTAACTTGCTGCTGTCAGGAGACCATATGAAGCTTGAAGTGCCGTTTTCAATTTTAATCCATGAATCGTTTTTACTATCATATATTTGAACATATCCTGTTAATCCAAAATTAGCGGCAAGGTATCTTCCATCAGGGGACCAAGAAATTTTTTTAGCACTGCTTTTAGATGAATAAATGGTTTTATTGGTTTTATTTTGGAGGTCTTGGATAACTATATTGCCATTTGATACATAAGCAACACAGTTGTTATTAGCGTTGAAATCATAATTTTCAAGGTTTTCTCCTTTAAGAAGCATACTATCAGAACTTTTTTTATAGCTGTAAAGGTGAAGATTGCCACTATCATCTAAATAAGTAAATGAGTAATCAAGTTTGCTTTGATTTACATTAGAATCAATTTCCTTCTTTGAGCATGATGGGAAAATTATCAGCATAAGCGAAATAATTATTAATAATAAAAAGTGCTTTTTCATAATAGCAAGCCCCCTAAAATTAATTGTTTTGAGCTTTAAAAGATAAATCCTCCAATACATATTTGCCATCTGAATACGTATATGTTATAACAATACTTCCTACACATTTGGTATTTGTAATTTGTGCTGAAACTTCAGCTTTTAATTTATTATTTTGTACTGAATAATCGATGATATTCCCAAAATGAATATTTTCATAAAGGCTTTCATTTGTATTTAAAAGTTTTTCGGTTTTCATAGTAAAGTTGCTGTTTTTATATGATATTGTTATATTATCCTTATCAAGCATAGTTTGGACATTTTCATTTATTATACTTAATGGACTTATTATTTTTTCTTCTTCTATATCTGGAAGTTTAATAATGTGAGCTTCGCTTATAAACGAGCTGGTGCTGCAGTTTTTTGTAAGTATTATTAAAAGCTCATCAGTTTTATCATTATTTAAATCACAAAGCATAAGCTTTGGAGGATAGGTTGTATTTGTTACACATTCCCATGCAAATTGCTTTTGATTTCCTAAATATTCTAACATAATACCTTTATAAACTTCATCTGTTTGATTTGTAGCATAAAGTGTAATGCTTTTTTCTGGGATTGCTGCTATAACTTTTTTCCCATATTGATGTATTTTAAAACAAGCATTTGTTTCAACAACTGTTGCTTTTTCGCTTTTTTTGCATGAAGAAAATGAGAAAACTAAAGAAATAAATAATATTGAGGAAATTAATTCTAATAATATTTTTTTATACATATGTAAAATATTCCTCCTAATTAAATTATACCCAAAACCTGTTTCAATATTGTTTCAATATTGTGTAGATTTATACACATATTATTTTCCAAACTTATAACCAAACCCAAATACAGTTATGATATATTCAGGGCTTGATGGGTCATCTTCAATTTTTTTTCTAAGCCTTGCAATTTGAATATCAACAGTTCTTGTATCACCATAGAAATCATATCCCCATACTTTGTTTAAAAGCTCTTCTCTTGTAAGAACTCCTCCTTTTGAAGAAGTAAGAATTTTTAAAAGCTCAAATTCTTTTGGGGTAAGATTTATAATCCTGCTTCCCTTTTTTACAGTTTTTTCATTAAAGTCAATCTCCAATCCGTTGTAGGAAAATATATTAGAAGAATAGTTTTGAACATCTTCCATTCGCCTTAAAAGTGCTTTTATTCTTGCGGATAATTCCCTCATGTCAAAGGGCTTAGTAACATAATCATCTGCTCCAAATTCAAGGCCAAGTATTTTATCCACAGTATCGCTTTTAGCTGTGAGCATTATTACAGGAATTTTATATTTAGTTGAAATGGTTTTTAATATATCGAAACCATTTATATCGGGAAGCATTACATCAAGAATTATAAGATCGGGACTTTTAGAGCTTATAAGTGATAGTGCTTCCCCTCCGCAATTTGCAGTAATGACTTCATAACCTTCTTTTGTTAGAAAAATTTTAACCATGTCCAATATAGATATTTCATCATCACAAACTAATATTTTTTTCAATTTAGTCACCTCAATCCATTTTTTGTGGAAGTTTTATTATAAAGTTACTTCCTTTATTTAATTCACTTTCTACGGATATGGAGCCTCCATGCTTTTCTATAATTTCTTTAACAATAGGAAGCCCAAGGCCGCTTCCGCCTATTTCCTTAGCATTTTCACATCTATAAAACCTTTCAAAAATTTTATTTTTATCCTCTTCACTTATACCTATACCGCTGTCTTTAACCTCAATAATATTAAAATTATTTTCACTATATAATTTTATCTGAATGGTTCCCCCAGGGTTTGAATATTTAATTGCATTATCAATAAGGTTTATTATTGATTGGGAAATTTTATTTGCATCTAAATAAGCAATTATATCCTCCTCTATGGAATTTTTAATATCAATATTGTATTTTGATGCTTTATGGCACATATTTTCTACTATACTTTTCACAATTTGACTTAAGTTTACTGTCCTTTTATCTAATTTTGATTCATAGCTATCAAGTCTTGATACTTCAAGAAGTTCTAAAACGAGATTTTTAAGCCTTAAAGACTCACTATATAGGTATTCAACTGCCATTTTATCATATTCCTTTTCTGATTTTAAAAGCTCTGTATATCCCATAATTGCAGTAATGGGGGTTTTAAGCTCATGTGAAATATTTGAAACAAAGTTTTTTTGCTTATTTATCATTTGCCTTTCTGATGTAATATCATGAATAACAATTATACATGTGTCATTGTGTATAGAAGCATCTATTTTAAATATTTTATCTTTCAAATTCAAGTCTTCTACAACATGTCCATATTTAAAGCAGGAATCCTTTATATTTATTAATGTTTCTAAAATGTTTTGCCCTAGACTATCAATAACAGGGTTTTTAAAAATTATTTCTCCATTTTTGCTTATTGCTGCAATCCCTTCATTAATATTTGAAAGCACTAAATCAAGTTTAGCCTTTTCGCTTTGAATATTATATACATATGTGTTTATGGATTTTTCCATGGAGTTAAAAGAATTTGAAAGGGAGCCAATTTCATCCTTGGATTTTATTTTCAGGTAGTTTAAATTTCCAGGCACAAATTTTTTTGCCGCTTCATCCAATTCTTTTATTGGTTTTGTTATAATATTTGAAATATAAAAACCAACTATTAATACTAAAATTAGGCATATTAAGCTGCTATATATGAACATTTTTTTAAAATAATTAATTATTTTAAGCTCATCATTCAATGGTTCAATATATTCTATAGCGCCAATGATTTGCTTATCAGCTTTCACAGGAACAGCAAAATAAATCATATCATTTTCTATAATGTATGCATTTTTGCCACTTAGAGCATAATCAACAGCAGGGCTTTGTTTAAAATTATCTAAACTGTAGGTAACTACTATTCCAGATGAAGCATCTTTAAGAAGACCAGATTTATCATAAATTCTAACATGAAGATTATTTTTACTTAAATTAAGTGCAATGGTTTTAGCCTGCTCTTTAAAAGAATTTTCGACGTTTTTCGCGCTATATTCAGGAAGATATATTTCCTGTGAAAGAAGCACTCTATCAGAAAGTCTTTTAACAGTATTTTGTATTATATAATTATTGAGTGAGGAAAGAATTATACCTCCAAGTATAAAGATAGACGATAAAATTATGAAATTATAATAAATTAAGATTTTTGATCTAATTTTCATATAATCACCTCGAGTTAATTAGCTATATATATTTTACTAAATTTACTATATGAATATCAACCAAAATATAAATATTGAACTGTGGGAAACGGTCTTGACCGCTCCTCTTGGGGATGTATGGAATCGTGGGGGGCGGAACGGTCAAGACCGTTCCCTACATTTGAGGTTTGTCAACTTTACATTTTTAAATATTTGTATTATCATGAATAAAAATAATAAACTATATTCCATTATACACCATAATGTGGTAAAATGGTTACATATTGGAATTGAGGATGGTATCCATCAAAGGATAAAATAATTTAAAGAAGGTGAACTTGTGGAAGAAATTCTATCAAGAAGAAGCATTAGAAAATATACAAAAGAAATTGTGCCTCCTAACGTAATAAAAGAAATATTGGAGGCTTCAATGAGTGCACCGTCAGCAGGAAATGAACAACCTTGGCAATATATTATTATAAATGATAGAAGAATTTTAGATGAAATACCCAAAATTCATCCTTATTCATCTATGCTAAATGAAGCATCCGTTGCAATTTTAGTATGCTGCGATATGAAACTTTTAAAGTATAATGATTTTTGGGTTCAAGATTTATCTGCAGCAACTGAAAATATTCTTATAGCAGTGCAGGATAAAGGATTGGGTGCAGTATGGCTTGGAGTTTATCCTGTTGAGGAAAGATTAAAGGGGTTTCAAAAGATGTTTGATATGCCTGAGGATATTATTCCATTTTCTCTTATCCCTATAGGATTCCCTGCAGAGCAAAAGCCTAAAGAAAACAGATATAATGTTTCAAGGGTACACTATAACAAATGGTAAAATAAAAAGCTATTAGTTATCCACAAACTGTGGATAACTAATAGCTTTTTTTTAAGACTTATGCACATAAAGTGGATAAGTCGATTCTTAGAAGAATCAATCCAAGGGCATTACGGATGGTAGCTATCGGATAAGCCGATTCTAAAGCTTTCCTGAACGAATTATGGAAATTAAAAGCCATATTCCCATTACAGCAGCAAAAACATATCCCGATATGCCAATTATAGATATTCCAAAAACTTTAGGGCCTATATTGGTATTTAATATAAGGGAAGAGCCAATTATTAGCGCCCCAGCAATTAAAGCAAATATCATTCTATTTGCCATTTTATTTAAATCCTGAATTGGCTCTTGAAGGTCTTTATGCTGAAATTGAATTTTTAACTTCCCATCTAAAAGAGTGGTTAAAACTCTCGACAGTTTAGGTGTAATTTCAAAATAATCTTTAACATAAAGTAATGAGTTTGTAAGTAAATCATTAAAGCTTGGGAAAAGAGAAGCCCTATTTGTGGATTTTACATAGGGAACTGCTATTTCAAGTATATTTATTTCTGGAGAAATTTCAGCAATAACTCCTTCAATTATAACCATGCTTCTTATAAGGAGAGTCAAATCCTTTGGAAGCCTTATATTGTTTCTGTTTGCTATATCGGATACTTCTTTTAAAAGCTGAGAAATTTTTATGCTTGAAAGAGGCAGAGATAGATAAGTACTAAAAAGGTAATTTATATCATCATAAAGCATATCCTTATTTATGCTTCCCTTTAGTATTCCAATAGCAAGTATGGAAGACATCATTTTGTCAATATCTTTAGTTGCAACAGCAATCATCATATCGTTTAAAGATGCTTTTAGTGAATCAGAAATTGTGCCCATTAAGCCAAAATCAATAAAATATATTTTCTTATCTTCTATCATTATATTTCCAGGATGGGGATCTCCATGAAAGAACCCATCATCGAAAATTTGTTTGCAATAGGAAAGCGCAAGCTTTCTTCCTATATCATTCATATCATAGCCATTATCTATAAGATTTTCCTTATCATTTATCATTATTCCATCAATAAAGTTCATGGTAATAACACGGGATGATGTAATTGACCATATTACTTTAGGACAACCGACGAACTTAACATCTTTATTATTATCATGAAACTTTTCAATTGCCTTAGCTTCATTATTAAAATTTAGTTCCTGCCTTGTGTATTCAAGTACTTCATCTAAAGCTTCAGCAGGGTCAATAAGTGCATCTTGAAGCTTTGCCCTTGTAAGTTTAAATATTTTTTTTAATATGGTGATGTCCTGCTCCATGCCTTCTGAAATACCAGGGCGCTGTATTTTAACTATTACAACAGTACCATCATTCAATACGGCCTTATAGGCCTGTGCAATAGAGGCAGAGGCTATGGGCTTTTTTTCAAAACTTAAGAATACATTATCTATAGTTTCACCAAATTCTTTTTTAAAAAGTTGACTTATCTCATCGTAGCTCACAGGCTTTGCATTATTTTGGAGCTTTGAAAGCTCTTCTATATATTCTTCGGGCAGCATTTCAGGGTGGGTACTTAGTATTTGACCTATCTTTATAAATGTGGGGCCAAGTTCTTCAAATGCCATCCTGAGGTTTTTAGCAGGAGAACCTTTACTTTTAACTTTATTACCAACAATATACCCGAACCCGTATTTTGCCATTACCCTAACTATTTCTCTAAATCTTTTTGAAGTGTTTTTATATTCCATATTAGCAGCCTCAATTCATAAATTGATCTATTTTCAAGACCCAATCTTTATAAGGTGTAGTTCATTAAACAATAAGCCATACATAACTGTATGGCTTAATTACTATTCATTATCAGCTTTTTTTTCTAGCTTTTCAAGTCTTTCTTTTATATCAGCAACCTCATCTTTTGTTGCAAAATTCATTTGTTTTAATACATCGACCATATCTTCCTTAGTAAGTGGTTTTGTTTTATCATTTGTCTTTTCAGCAGTGTCATTTAAAGTTTTTTTAAGTTCTTGTGAAAGTTCTTTTCCTTGATCTACAGAAAGTTGACCTTTTTTAACCATTGTGTCCACAATCTCACAAGCTTTTTCATAGGAATATGCAGCTGTACCAATCCCTGCAAGAAGAATATTTTTTAACTCATCAACCATCATATTAACTCCTCCCTTATTTTAATTATTATAACACTTAAATATAAAAGTTATGTGAATTGTTTGTTAATTCAATTTTATTATATATATTGTAATTCGTCCAGTTTAATGCATTTTTTTTTATTTATATCCCTAATTTAATATTATGTTATAATGTTTTTAAACTAATAAGAATAACATAACTGATTAGTGTGAAAAAATATATTATGCATGAGAGGTATATATATGGAAATTAAGCAATTTGAAATTAATGATAAGGTGATTGATGCTTTTAATTATGGATTTTCAGATTATGTTGTGCCTCTTCCCTATATGAACAGGGGAGTTTTTATAAATAGGATGATAATTTCAAATTGCACAAAATACAGCTGCTCAAGTATATGTATTCATGATGGACAAGTAGTTGGAGTTTTACTTGCCAGTGAAAATGAAAACATATTTATGGTAAATGCACTGTGTGTTATTCCTGAATTTAGAGGCAAGGGTGCAGCAAAGCTTCTTATGAATGATGCAGTAAAAAAGTCAAAAAGGAAAAAGATTGTGCTTGAAGTAATAAGAGAAAATTACCGTGCAATAAATTTTTATAAGAATATGGGTTTTGAAATTACTGGCAATATTGCATATATTAATGGGAGGATAGAACATATAAGAAAAAGCAAAGATATATCCATAAGGGACTTGTCGATTAACGAAATATTTGAATGCCAAAACTTAATAGATATACCTGTAAATTGGCAAAATAGAATTCAATGTATAATGACACAGGATTTCATTGGCAAGGGCTGCTTTATAAATGATGAGATAGCTGGCTTCATAATTTATACTGATTGTGGAGCAATAAATATTAAGCAGCTTTATGTAGTTGAAAATGAAAGGCTTAATGGGATAGGATCAAACCTTATATATAGTGCCTGCGAGGGAAAGGGATTCAGCTCTATTTTTATAGAAACCATGGAAAATAAAAGCTTCTTTGAAGCCATTGGGGTAAAAGAAAAAATACATTTATATCAAATGGAATTTAAAAAACAGTATTTATTAGTAGGGGGTGATTTTTGTGAGCGTTAATGCTGAGGAGATGCTTTCATGGTTTTTTATTATAAATGCTGCTATTACTGTTGTGGTAATAATATTAGAACGCCGAAGACCTGAAAAGACAGTAGCTTGGCTCATAATATTTGCTGCTTTTCCTCCCCTTGGGTTTGTTTTATATTTGTTAGTCGGCCGGAATTGGAAGAGGCATAAATTAAACGAAGAATTTTCGCCTTATGTTAAAGAGCTTGTTTATAAAGAAATGCACCATATTGAAAATCCAGATTATATTCCACTGGTAAAACTTTTAGCTGAAAATAGCGATTCGCCTATTTTTGTAGATAACAGCATTACAATATTTAGGAGCGGAGATGAAAAGTTTGAGGCATTAATCAATGAAATGAAGAAAGCAAAACATCATATACATCTTGAATATTATATGATAAAAAGTGATAACATAGGAAATAAAATTATAGACGTACTGCTACAAAAAGCAAAGGAGGGTGTAAAAGTAAGGCTCGTTCTTGATAGGATGGGCTCTGTAAAGTTTAGTAAGAAACGTATAAAGGAGCTTAAAGAAAATGGCGTTGATATAGTTCAATATACTTATGTCCTTGCTCCAATTCTTAGGAATATCAATACAAGTATAAATTACAGAAATCATAGGAAAATAGCAGTTATTGATGGGAGAGTTGGATTTGTAGGAGGAATGAATATAGGTGATGAATATTGTGGGAAGGGGAAACTTGGATATTGGAGAGATTCACACATAATGGTAAAAGGTGATTTTGTTCTTGGGCTTCAGGGAGTATTTATTGATGATTTTATTGCAACTAAAAAGGCAAGGGAACCAAATTATGTTTGGACAGAAGATTTTGATGAATATTTTCCTGAGCCATTAAAAGCCGATAAAAAGACAATGCAGCTTGTAACAAGCGGTCCGGATTCAATGTATCCATCTATTATGCATGCTGTATTAAAAATGATTGCTATGGCAAAGGATCATATTTATATAACAACCCCATATTTTGTTCCCCCTGAAAGTGTTATGGAAGCACTTAGGATTGCGGCGCTCTCAGGAGTAAAAATTAAATTGATTTTTCCTGGAACTTTTGATCATTTTTTTGTCTATTATGCATCAAGGTCATACTTTTCTGAGCTTTTAAAATGCGGAGTAGAAATATATCTTTATAGGAAGGATAGTTTTATTCATTCAAAGACCATGATGGTTGATGGGAAAATTGTTACTGTAGGAACAGCTAACATGGATATTAGAAGCTATGAGCTTAATTATGAAGTCAATGCTGTTATATATGATAATGAAATAACAAAAGAGTTTGAAGATGGCTTTATGGATGATGTAAGCCAAAGTGAGCTTCTAACCCTTGAAAAATATGAAAAAACACCAAAGATTATTAAATTTATTGAATCCTTTTCAAGGATTTTTTCGGAATTGTTATAAATTTATAGGATATGACTTTTCATAAAATAAAAGTTTTGGTATACTGAAATAAAATCATTATTTTTAAGAGGTGTAGGAATGAGCAGGGTAGGTCAAAAAATAAAAGAAGCAAGAACAAAAATGGGTATTTCTGCAAAAGAATTTGCAAAGAAAATTGGCACTTCAGAAAGCTTTATTCTTGATGTGGAGTCAGGAAGAAAAATAATAAATGAAGATATGATTAAAAAAATCGAAAAAACATATGGAATATCATTAAGTGATAATATATTTGAGGAAATTGATAAACCTGTAGAAAATTTAAAAGAAACAGCAACGAGAAAGATGGTAAATAAGCAGTGGGAAGATGCTTTTTCCAACATTATTAAAAAAATTCCAGTTACGGATATCAATTTTAAAGAGATATTTGAATATAAGTATTATCCTGTTATTGATAAGAAAATAGAAGGATTTAATGCAGATAAAATCACATATATAAATGCTCCTGATGATTCAATGAGAGGATTTAGAATTCAAAAAAATGATAATATAATGCTATATCAAAACTCTGAAATTATTAATAACAGCATATCCTTAATAGAGATAAATGGAGAAAGATTTATAAGGCAGATAAAAAGATTGGATTCAAATAAAGTCCTTTTGATATCAAATTCAAATGACATTAAAACCGAAACTTATGATGTTAAATCTGTAAATGTAATTGGAAGATGTGTTAAACTGGAGATTGAATTATAAACTAAATATTCATATGGGGCTGTTGCAAAACGGCCCTATTCGATTTTCCGTTCGTTTCATTCCATATATTTTTTTTATCCTCACTGTCTTTGTATTTTTCATAATCATGTGTTGCAACAGTCCCTTTGTGCAAACTATATCTAAGTTTTCGACTTGTTTAACTACAAACAAGTCGGGAAACAGAGGAATATAAAAATATTGATAAAAAAAGGTAGGATTTTAGTTGTTGAAATATTCTTACCAATTAACTAATATAAGTATTAAGACATAGTTATTAATAAGGCTTAATTATAATAACTCACCTGATGTCTGCCATCCGCAATATTCAAACGGATGCTGTGTCCCTCAATTGGTTCTTTTAAGAATTATCTTATATACAATTAAGCCAATTAAGCCAATTAAGCCTATAAAAGTTTTTTGACTTTCATTTGAGATTATTGCTAAAAAATGATATTTTAGCATTAAGATACTTATAAAAAAAGGTGAGGGAAAATGAGAAAAAAGCCAAGATACGATTATTATTTCAGAATATTACTGCTTGTTTTGGCTGTAACAATTTTAATAAGTTCATTTATAAATTTTAAAATTTCTACAGTTAATATGAAGGTTTTTATAATATCCATAATTGC
>DHEX01000038.1:11636-16770 GCA_002400085.1 Clostridiaceae bacterium UBA4839
AAATTAATATTCAATTCAGCTATGCTTGTTATTGCTGCTTATTCAGCATCTTCTGTATTGCAGCTTATTTCAACGAGCAGATTTCAATATAATTTAGCAATTAGTATTGATTCTATAATTTTTGTTTTTACTTTTTTATTTATGAATTTGCTTATCTTTATAACTGATTTCCGAATTAGAGAAGGCAAATGGACGCTGCTTAGTAATGATGATATTAATTTGCTTGGATTAAACTTTTTTTTATCATCCATCCTTAGCATTATACAATGTATGGCATATAAATCTTCTGGTATTTTAGGTCTAGTATTGGTTTTTGTAAGTCTTATTGTTATTCAGCTGTGCCTTGCACTTTATAAAAAACTTAAGGATAGGAATTCTTCTATAAATGGACTTTTAAATATTACCCGGGAACTTGTTAAGTATGGTGATTTTGTTGATAAGAGCCAGCACTTTGTTATTAATTTAAAAGAAATAGTGCCCTATACTATTTGTGCTATATATACATTTGAAGAAAAATGTTCTTTAGAGGAGACCTTTGAATATGTTTATCCCATAGCCTATTCTGCTCCGCCTTCTATTGACATTGGAGAACTATCATTTAAAATTTCTAACAGATCAATAACTTATAATACTGTACTTGAAGGGAAAACTTATATGAGTAAGGATATTAAAAAGGATAAGAAAGTAAAGATATCCGGTAAGCTTGAAAAATGCGTAAATGCAGGTATTTTTGCTCCAGTTCTTATTGATGATGAAGTTGCAGGTTTAATTATGATTGGCGGGGGTTCAGATTTATTAAAATTTATGGACAAGGGTATGGAAGATGTAATAAATATTCTTTCCAATCAATTTGCTCTTGCTATTGAAAATGACATGATATATAGAAAAATTAAAAACGAGGCTGAAGTGGATGATCTCACAGGTTTATATAATAGAGGGGTTCTCAAAAGTGAGACACAAGAATATATTAAAACTGGTATTCCTTTTTCATTAGTAATGATTGATATTGATGATTTTAAACAAATTAATGATAGATTTGGTCATTTAATTGGGGATGAGGTTTTAAGGAACATTTCAAAAATAATAAAAATGTCCATAAGGAAAACAGACACTGCATTTAGGTATGGCGGTGAGGAAATAATTATTTTATTTAAAAATTTAAAAAAGGATGATGCTTTTGTAATATCTGAAAGGATAAGAAAAAGCATTGAAAATTCATGTATAGTTGCAAGCGGGGCATATGTAAGGGTTACTATTAGCGGAGGGGTATCCTCCTATCCCGATGATGGAAATACCATAAGTGAACTTATTGGGCGTGCAGATGATGTACTTTATAAAAACTGTAAGCGAATGGGGAAAAATAAAATTAGCAAATACAGCGCAGAAGAGTTTTCAGGTAATGTAATTAAATTAAATTAATATAAGATGCCATGCACCGCATGGCATCTTGTATTTTACGTTTTTAGGTGCCTATTTACGCACCTATTTACAATTAATGAACATGCTATATAATATTATTGTATCGTGAATTATTTTGTTTTGATTATGCAATGATGATTATGTATGTTTATAAAAGGGATGAGGGTGGTTTTTTGGAGGAGATGAAGTCTTATATTTCTAAAGATTATAAAAATGTAATTAAGAGGCTGATTTGCACGGTATCAATTGCAATGTGTTCTTTATTATATGCAGGCCTTAATGCAAATAGAGGTGTAGTTCATGATGTGTCAACAAGAGTTGATGCAGCTATACCATTTAATAAGTTTTTTATCATACCGTATATTATATGGTATGGCTATGTAGGTTTTTATTTGTTTTATTTTGCGGTTTATGATGGGGAAAAGTTTTTTAATCTGCTCTGGGGAATAGTGAGCGGAATGCTTTTCTGCTGTGTTATATTTTATTTTTATCCAACAGGAGTTAAAAGACCAGAGCTTCAAGGAAATGATATATTTACCAAACTTGTTAGGCTTATATACAGCAATGATAATCCTTATAACTGCTGCCCAAGCATTCATGTGCTTGATTCTGTTTTAATTGCTGCATATGTTAATAGGGATAGCCATCCTGCATTAAAGACAAAAATTATTTCAACAATAATAAGCATATTAATAATTTTATCCACTATGTTTGTAAAGCAGCATTATTTTATTGATGCAGTTGCAGGGGCTGCACTTGCATATTTTATTTATGCTGCATTTAACTATGATGAGATTATTGCTAAGGTCACAGAAAAGCGAGTGCCATATTTAGAAGCAGAGGAGAAAAGATAATGAGGTTGTTATATGAATGGATGTAAATTATGCCCCAGAGAATGTAATGTAGACAGAGCTAAACTTAAAGGTTACTGTGGTGCAGGGAATAAAGTTATTTTGTCAAAAGCTTATTTGCATAAATGGGAGGAACCATGTATATCAGGGGATAGAGGTTCTGGAACAGTATTTTTTTCTGGGTGCAACTTAAAATGTGTATTTTGTCAAAATTATAAGATAAGCCATGAATGTTTTGGAAAAGAAATTACAAATGACAGGCTTTCAGATATTTTCATGGAGCTTCAGTTAAGAGGGGCGCATAATATAAATTTAGTTACCCCAACTCATTTTATTCCTCAAATAAAAGAAGCCTTAGATACTGCTAAGTCTAAAGGGCTTAATATTCCTATAGTTTATAATTCAAGTGGATATGAGCTTGTAGAGACTATAAAAAGTCTTGAAGGCTATATAGATATATATCTTCCGGATATTAAATATTACGATGATAAATACAGCATAAAATATTCTAATGCACCTGATTATTTTAAATATGCATCCTCTGCAGTTTTAGAAATGGTAAGACAAGTGGGAGTTCCAGAATTTGATGAGAACGGAATGCTTAAAAGTGGATTGATGATAAGGCATTTAATGCTTCCTGGACTGCTTTTTGATTCAAAGAAAATTGTGGACTTTGTTGCGGAAAACCTTCCTAAGGAGGTTTATTTAAATATAATGTGCCAATATGTACCTTTGAATGATCTTTCAAAATATCCTGAAATAAATAGAAGGGTTAATAAGAAGTGCTATGATGCACTTATCAATTATGCTTTAGACAGGGGTATTGAAAACGGTTATTTTCAGGAATTTGAAAGTGCAGATACAGAGTTCATACCAGATTTTAATTTAGAAGGGATATAAGGGCTGCTTCATTTGAGGCAGCCCTTATTTAAACAAGTCAGTGTAGCTTTTTATTTCAATACCTTTATAGTAGGTTTTAAGTATTTCATCATAATTTTTACCCTGTCTTGATAGGCCTATAGCACCATATTGGCTCATGCCGACTCCATGACCAAAACCTCCACCATATATGTTCATATTTTTAATCCCCTTTGATGACATTTCTTTTTCTATAACAAAGAATCCTGAAGGAAGGGCTCTTGGGCATTTAAACTTACTGCCATAAATAGGTATAAGCTCAAAGGATGAGTCTGAAGGGGTTATCAAATTCCTTATAATATTTTCTCCAATTACCTTATAATTTTTATCACCAAATTTAATAACTGCCTCCATTACATTTCCTGCTTTTCCCCTCTTTGTAATGGTAAAATCCGTCACATCATCAAGGTCGGCTTCCTTTGTATTCCCGCTTTTCTTCCTTATAACAGCAGGTTTGTAAAAGTTTAAAAAGAAATTATACTTAAAGTTTTTAGGATGTTTTACATATAAGCTGTATATATTATTCTTTACTATACTATTAAAGTCCTTACCGCTTATATTAACGATTTTCCATCTATAAAACTGTGAAAATGAATCATAGGATTTTATAGTCCAATCCTTTAAAAACTGAGAAGCTTTTTCATTATCTGAAAGGCTTGAAATATTACTTTCTGTATAATCATTAAAGGTCAGGTAAGGCTCTTTATTTTTCAATAATTCACTTTTATTATTAAACCATACTTCGTTAAATGGAGCGCCTACTCCACAGGATGTAGAATAATATTTTGCATCAATTATATTATTGTTATAAGTCATAATAAGGCCCTTTGTATCCGCTATTGCTTTATCTGATAAGGAATTTGAAGGCTGCCCGTTATAAACCTGGCTTAAGGTTGAGTCATCCACATGAAATCCTTGCTGCCTAAATCGCCCGGAAAGCATATCAGATATAGCATAGGTTCTTGCAGCTATTGCTTGAACTTTATAGGCTTCAACTCCGCCGGAGGAAGGCATTTCAGAGGGCACAACATATCTTAAATAATCTTCTATATCTACTTCGTTTATTAATTTCATACTGTCATCATTTATAGAAATTTCCATTACTCCATAATAAGAAGGGGTAAAGGATGTGGATCTTGCTAATGATGGGCAGCTTATTGGGCTTGATGGATCTGCAGATGCTACATAAACTCTTGCTGAAGTTTTATCCAAAAGGGTTTCTACGTTATCTTTATCTATAGAATAAAGCTCAATAGAGCCATCCTTATAAACAGTTTTTAGTTCTAGACCCCTTTTTAAGTTAATGGTCTTATCTAATATATTGATATTAATACCTTTCTTTGACGTAAAGTTTAAAACTAAATGTTTTAATGAAGAAAAATCTGAAGTAGATATGCCAACTCGTAGCTTTTCTATATCGGGATTTTCAGTTATTATTGCACCTATTTTTTCATTATGATTTTTGATAAATTTACACTTAGTAGATCCAGGCAAAAGGTTTTTGGTGCCAGTTTTATCAAGCTTATTATTATAGTAATTGATTTCACTGTTGAGAAGGAAAGTTCCTTCTTTTAGTTCAACTTTTTTATTATCAAAAGATATTAGTGTTCCTTTTATTTCAGTGCATGGATAGATATTTTTTACCATGATTCCCTTTTTAATAACATCATAAGCTATTGCATCAGGTATATTATTTTTATTTACTTTAATATTATAAGTTTTATTATCATATTTAAGTTTTAAGAAAGTTCCTCTTGAACTGCTCTTTTTTTCTAAAAGCATACCACAGTTTATATAAGCAGGTTTCAAAAATATAAAGTAAAATCCTATGGCTAAGGCAATGATGAGAAGGGCTATGATACTAATCCTCTTTTTTTTAATATGCTTTTTTTTCTTAACCAAATGCAACACCACACTTTTCTTTTGTTAATTGGGAAAATTTTATC
>DHEX01000038.1:16891-37274 GCA_002400085.1 Clostridiaceae bacterium UBA4839
ATTTTAATCCTAAGAACATCTAAATGCTCACTCTATGTTCATTCCATATATTTTTCTTATCTTCGCTGTAATTGTTCATTAATAAATTACGAATTACAAATTGCGGTCATATTTTACCATACATGCGGCACAAAATAGGATACCTGCTGCACCAAAGGCTGGATATAAAATATTTATAAGATTTGAAAAACCTATAAATGCAAAGGGAATGGAAAATAAAATAATTATTATTAATGCATTTATGTATGAGATTTTAAAAGAAAATTGAAATGCTTTTGCTATGCTGTATAAATCTGATATTTCTGTAGAAAACATTTCTAAAAGGATAGCTGCACTAACAAAGGGAGGGAGAAGGCTGTCACTTACTTTTGACAAATAAAGGTTTGGGATTTCAAAATAATAGCTTTTAGGAGCATATACAATGATAGAAAGGTTAATAATAAGAACAAGTATTGTAAGTACAATGCTTCCAATTGTACAGCCGCTTATGAAGTGCTTTTTCTCTTTATATTCATGAACAAGAGGACACAATACCCCTGAAGCGGATACTGTATTAAAGGATGCATAAAGAATAGAAGATAAAATAAAATTACTTTTAATAGGGAGTGAGCTATAAATTTGATTGTATATATATTGTGGACTGTTATTAATAAGAACTGAAGCTCCAATTAATAATATTATTGCAGATGAAAACGGGACAATTATAGAATTTAATTTGACTAGCCCTTTAGTAGAATAGATAGCCATTATAAAAGAGGATAAACTCATAATAAATATTGCATAGGTTTTAGGAATATTAAGATATTCATTTAAAAGTGCAGCCCCTCCTGACAGCATTATTACATTTCCACCAAATAAAAAGAAGCTGATTATGAAATCTATAAGGGCTCCAAGTTTTCTGCCCAAAATAAAGTATGTTAATTCCTTGTAAGATTTTAAATCGTTTTTTATTGAAAGTTTTATTATGATCTTCAGAAAAAAGATATAAAAAATGCAGCATATGATGATTCCAATAAATCCTTTTTTCCCATAAAGGCTAAAAAATTGAAGTACTTCTTGTCCCGAAGCAAGTCCAGCACCTACAATAGTTCCTATGATTACAGAGGCAATTTTAAAGTTTTCTTTCATTTAATAAACCTCAATACCTATTACATTAATTAATATTTAAATTATTTAAAATATATGCAGGATAAAAACTGTATTAAAATCTTTATCAAAAAGAAATAATAGTAATATAAATGTACTTTAGAAGGTGATGATATGAAAAGAAGGATTTGTATTATATTAATAGTGTTCTTATTCCTCTTTCAAGGATGCAGTTCAAGCAAAAAGCAAAATGATGATAAGAATAAGATGGAAGTAAAAAGTAATCAGAAAATAGATGTAACAGCTGCTAAAAGCTTTATGGATAATTATATGAAATATTTACTTAAAAAAAATACCAGTGCTGTAAAATCTTTTTATGCAGCAAAGCTTAAAGAATCATTAAAAGATGTGCCTTTAGAAAAGGAACCTCATGCTGTAGGCTATAAAATTGAAAAAGGTGAAATGAAGGAAAAAAAAGTTGAATATACTGCACACATATATAATGCTTACAGCTATAAACCATATTTTTCTGATGATATGTTCAAATATACTATAGTACTTGAAGATGGAAATATGAAGATTGAGAGCATTTCAAAGGAAAAATCTGTGGAGGTTTATGAAAAAAATGGGGCAGTAATAAAAAAGGATGATAAGGGGAAAGAGGAAAGCATCCTTAGTTTAAGTGATTTGCCAGAATTTATTACATCAGAGGAATCAAACTTATTAGAACAAAAGTTTGAAGTGCCAAAGGGAAAGTTAGGACCCTTAGCCATGTCCCCAGATGGGAAAACTTACATTGTTACAAGTACGGATAAAAACACTTTTATTTGTACTGTGAAAAAAGAAGAAGAAAAGCAAACATTTACAGAAGGGGGTGCAGACGATAAACAAAAGGCTGGGGGCGGGGATAAAAAAAAGGGCACAGAAAAGGAAAAACCAGAGGAGGAGGGTAAAAAAAAGACAATAACTATAAAACCTGTGGACTTTTATTTTGAAAGTAAGGTAAATATTATATGTTTTTCTAATTCAGGAAAGTTTTTTGCTGTGGAGTATGTACCTAAATCATCTATAAACCATATCTTTATATATGATTCTAATGGGAAAAAAGTTAAGACGGAAATTGAAAATAGATTTCCAGTGGATAAATTTTATATCACTTCACCTGCATTTATAAGCAATGAGGAAATTTGTTTTAGCCTAAAAGCAATTGAAAGTGCTACCGATGAAGAAAAGAAGCTTAATGGTGAATGGATTTATAATTTAAAAACAAATAAGCTAAGCCAGGTAACTGGTTAGACTGTAATTTTTTCAGCCATTAAAAATTTCCGTTGCTTGGGTTAGACGAATTTCATAGATGGATTTGGTTAATATGTACAAAGTATTTTATATATTTTGGCTATATTTAATTTCCCTTGGACATGCTAATATATTATTATGATAAAATAATAAGGGGGATTTAAAAATGGCAAAAGTTACTCTTAAAAATATTACTAAGGTTTATCCTGGAAATGTAACAGCAGTAAAAGATGTTAACCTTGAAATTGCTGATAAGGAATTTGTTGTTTTAGTTGGACCTTCAGGATGCGGAAAATCAACTACACTTAGAATGATTGCGGGCCTTGAAGAAATTACTGAAGGAGAGCTGTATATTGGAGATAAGTTATGCAATGATATAGCTCCAAAGGATAGAGATATAGCCATGGTTTTCCAAAACTATGCTCTGTATCCACATATGACTGTTTATGATAATATGGCATTTGGATTAAAGCTTAGAAAAGTTCCTAAGGATGAAATAGATAAAAAAGTTAAAGAAGCAGCAAGGACTCTCGATATTGAGCACTTACTTGACAGAAAACCAAAGGCATTATCTGGTGGACAAAGACAAAGAGTTGCACTTGGCCGTGCTATAGTAAGAGAGCCAAAGGTATTTTTAATGGATGAACCTTTATCAAACCTTGATGCTAAACTAAGAGTTCAGATGAGGACTGAAATATCAAAGCTTCATAAGAGACTTAATACTACATTTATATATGTTACACATGATCAAACAGAAGCTATGACTATGGGAACAAGAATAGTTGTTATGAAGGATGGAATAGTTCAGCAGGTTGATACCCCACAAACTATTTATGAGAAACCTGAAAATATGTTTGTAGCAGGGTTTATTGGAAGCCCGCAGATGAACTTTACAGATGCAAAGATAGTTAAGGAAGGGAATAATTTATTTGTTACATTTGGGAAAGAAAAGCTTCCTATTCCAGCTGATAAGGCAAAGGTTATTGAGGATGCTGGATATGAAGGAAAGGAAGTTGTATTTGGAATAAGACCTGAGCATATGAATGACGATGCAAAATTTATGGAAGAACATAAAGACAGCACAATAAGTGCAAAGATTGAAGTTATGGAGCATATGGGACCAGAAACTTTTCTTTATTTTGTATGCGAAGGAACAAATATGGTTGCAAGAGTTGAGCCTACAACGACAGCTCAGCTTGAACAAACTATTAAACTTGCTCTTGATATGGATAAAATGCATATATTTGATAAGACAACTGAAGTTGCAGTAATATAAGGAGGCGTTTATATGTTCTGTGATAGCCTTGCTAGAACTTTAAATTGTGATATAGGTATATACAGTCTTGATGGTAAACTTATAGAGGGTGTAGATGTTGGTTTTAAATATACTGATAATATATTTAAAGATGGGTCTTTTACTTATTTAAAGGTAGAAAATATGATAGTTTGCGTAAATAAGGACTTATCACAGGATGCATGTAATTTAATTAAATTATATTATGAAAATATTAAATATAAAGAGGCTGTAAATATATCACAGCCTCTTCAATATATTTTAAATGAGGATATAAATGAAGGTAAAGTTTTAGATAAATATTTGGGCTGTAGGGTATTTTATGTGAAGTGCCATGAAGACATAAGGGAAATTATAGAAAGTATATATGAGGGAGAAAGATTTGAGACAGCAGAGGATGAGGATGGCTTTTATATTGCAAAAATAGTTGAGGACGTTGAGATGGAAGCAAATTCACTTATAAGCGGTATTGGTGAAGAAAAGGGGATTGAACTTTTAATAGGTGCAGGGGGAATAATAAATAGAAGTTATACAATAAAAGACTCTGCAGCTCACAGCAAGGAGGCAGTATGCCTTGCCCAAAGGCTTGGATTTAAAGAGGGTTTTTATTCGATAGATAAAATGATCTTTTATAAAATAATAGAATCAAGCAACAAGGAAAAAATCGAAAAGTATATAATGGGCAGCGTTTCATCATTTAATGACATATTGCATGATAAGGAGCTTATAAGCACAGCTGAGGAAATATTCAAGTGCAACCTTAACATAAGTGAGGCTTCAAGACGTATGTATGTGCATAGAAACACTCTTCTTTATAGGATTGATAAAATTAAGGGAATCACAGGACTTGATATTAAAAACTTTGAGGATGCTGTAATTTTTAAAACAGTTCTTTCTTTTTGCAAATTAAAACTCACATAGAAGAGCCATCGGATAAACAGGTGCAAAAAATAAATTTGAGGTGATGTTATGAAAATTAGCTTAATTCCAGCAGTTACTTATGTAAATGATGATGAATTAAAAGGAAAGACAGCAGTAGTTATTGATGTATTAAGAGCTACCTCTGTCATGACAACTGCCATTATAAATGGTGCTTCAGAAATCATTGCATTAACTGAGGTTGAAGATGCATTAAGGATGAAGGATGCAAAGTGCATACTTGGGGGGGAGAGAAAAGGACTTAAAATAAAGGGCTTTGACCTATCAAATTCTCCTCTTGAATACACAAGGGAAAGAGTAGAAGGAAAAAGAGTTGTTATGACTACAACTAATGGAACAAAAACATTAAATAAAGTAGAAGCAGCAGATAAAATCTATATTGCCTGTATGTTAAACGGAAAAGCAGTAGGAAAAAGGCTTGTAGAAGAAGAAAAGGATACGGTTATAGTTTGTGCAGGAACCAATGGAAAGTTTTCTATAGATGATTATGCCTGTGCTGGTAAAATAATTTATGAGGCTAACAAATTTGGAAAAGTTGAATTGGATGATTTCGCCTATGCAGCTTTTTCTGCATATAATGATCATAAGGATGATATAATTTCTCTTGTTAAAAATGCTTACCATTATAAATATCTTTTATCTTTAGGATTAGGGGAGGATTTGAAATATTGTTTTAAAGAGGATATTTCGGATTTGGTTCCAGAATACAAAAGTGGAAGGATTAAATAGGCCATAGACCATTTCACTTTTCTGTTTACAAAGAAACTCTAAGGCAAAAAATGTCAGACAACTGTAGGGAAGGTGCCAACATCCAATAACAATCTCATTCTATGGCATTTACAGAGCAATCAAAATTTAGGGGGCGGAACGGTCAAGACCGCTCCCTACCTTTTCATAATCATGAAATTTTGTGATAGATCCTTATTATATAACCTGATATATAATAAATTTAAGATATAGAGATTCTTCTGAGTTTATAAGTACTGGATGATCCTTTGATTGGGTTCTGAATTCTACTTGACGCAGGGTTTTGCCTGCATCATGGGCTGCATCTGCAATAACCTGCGTAAAAAGGTCAGGAAGCATAAAATGAGAACATGAGCAGGTAACTAAGAACCCACCAGGTTTTACAATTTTCATAGCTCTTAAGTTTATCTCCTTATAACCCCTAGAGGCCCCTTCTACTGCTTGATGGCTTTTTGTAAATGCAGGAGGATCAAGAATAACCACATCAAATTGTTTTCCTTCATCTGCCCAAGGTCTTAATATGTCAAAGGCATTAGCCTTTTCAAAGCTGCAGATAGATTCAAAGCCATTTAAGGCTGAATTCTTTCTTGCCATTTCAATTGCTGTTTCTGAAATATCTATTCCAAGAACACTTTTTGCACCATAGTGTGCAGCATGCAGCGAAAATGATCCTGTATGGCAGAAGCAATCTAAAACATCTGCATTTTTTACTATATTCTTTATAGATGCACGGTTTTCTTTTTGATCAAGAAAGTAACCTGTTTTTTGACCATTTTCTAAATCAACATAAAATTTTACTCCATTTTCTTGTGTTTCAATTATGGTATTAAAAGGTTCAGTTAAAAATCCTTTTTGAAGAGGAAGACCCTCAAGTTCTCTTACCTTTACATCATTTCTTTCATAAATACCTTTAGGATTAAATATTTCTTTTAATATTTTTACGATGGTATCCTTCCATATATCTATACCAAGGGACAGGGTTTGCACAACAAGATAATCGCTATATTTATCAACTATTAGTGCAGGAATAAAATCTGCCTCACCGAATACAACCCTACAGCAGGTGGTTTCTATTAATTTTTTTCTATATTCCCATGCAGCAGTTATTTTTCTTCTAAAAAAGTCTTCATTGATTTCCTCATTTTCATCCCTTGTTAGTATTCTTACAGTGATTTTCGACTGAGGGTTTATATAGCCTTTACCAATAAATTTACCTCTGCTGTTATATACACTGATAATATCCCCAGGCTTTATCGCTCCTTCATATTTTTGTATTTCATTTCTGTAGACCCAGGGATGACCAAGCTCCGCTTTTGAGATTCTGTTATCTTTAAGTATTATTTTTGCCATTGCTTCCTCCTTTTAAAATGCAAATTACAAATTGCAGATGTTTTCTAAGAATTATTTCATAAAATTTCTGATTGTATTTATGTTATCCATAGAAAGCCCTACAAATTCTCCCCCGCATAAAAATTTCCCATTTTCAATTTTGTTCCAAATAATATTAGTTAAAACTTGGAATGGAATTTCATCCCCAAGCCTTAAATAAAAAGAAAGAAAACTGCTTTTGGGTATATAAAACCTTGATACAAATGCCATTCCCGTTTCAGAAATATCAATAGTATATAATGAATCTGGTTTTATAATTAATTTTTTGTCTTCCCCATATATTAAAGTGGGATACAATATTTCGATTTTTGCTTTTTTTCTAATATAATTTCTTTTATCTTTTACCATTATTATTCCCCCAATCAGGTGATTTTTAGCTTCAGATAAAGTTTGTTTAAAAAAAATATAGATATAAGCTGAAATTTAAGAAAACTTATATTTACATTATAAGTTATTTTCTATTTGATTTAAAGCTTCAAGCAGGATTATTTAAATTTACTATTTCAATTAATATAACTTTTTTTACATAGCCTTGTAATTCAATATTATTGACATTTCTATTCTATAGATTTATACTAAAAACAATTCGTGTAACTGTTAAATCAGGCATGAGATTTAAACCTCATGCCTTTTTTGTATGAAATTATTATGGTCTGGGATTCTATAAAAATAAGAGGGGGAAATATACTTTTACAACTAAATTAGGAGGAAAATGGAATGTTTGAATTACTAAAAAAGAAAAAGAGTATAATAGCTCCAGTAGATGGGAAAACCGTAGAGCTATCACAAGTCCCCGATAAAGTCTTTGCAGAAAAAATGGTTGGAGACGGACTTGCAATTGATACTGTTGGAAGTATTATAACTGCTCCATCAGATGGGACTTTAACTTTAATTTTTAAAACAAATCATGCTTTTGGGATGACTTTAAAAGATGGAGTTGAACTTATGGTTCATATAGGTATTGATACAGTTAAGCTTGATGGAGCTGGTTTTGAGAGGCTGTGTAAGCAGGGCGATTTTGTAAAAGCAGGTACACCAGTAATCAAACTTGACAGGGATTTTATTTTATCAAAAGGATATTCTCTTATAACCCCTGTTTTGATAACTAATATGGATAAGATTAAAAATATAGAGCCAGTCATAAACAAGGATGTAAAGGCTGGTGAAGATATAATAATGGAGTATTATTTATAGTTCATTTTACTTACTTTTTGTTTGCATAACAGTTTTGGATACAATTATCACAGCTATACATTAAATTTAATAAAATTGTAGAAACTAATAGCGAAAATATTTATACAAATTTTAAAAACACAGCACTAAAGCATCAAAATATATAAGAATGAGAGTGTGATAATTGTATGCCTAATTTTTTAAAGCTTATACTTGCAGAAGTTGCAGTAGTTTTTATAAGTTTTGCTTTTTTTTCTTTTATTATTCCTGGAGATAAAAGACACAAGATATGGGAAAAATATATAAGCTCATTTGCCAAATTTGTTATCTATATATTTATAATCGCTTTAGCAGTTACTGGGATAACTGCATTAATTGTCTATGCGTTAAGGCTTGAAAGATACTTAAACGTAATTGCAGCTTTAGTTCAATCCTTTGTAATAGGCTTTATATTGTCCTGTGTTCCAAGGAGGGGTGCAGGAGATAAAAAAAAGGAAAAGGATAGCTGGAAATAATCCAGCTATTTTTCAATATATAGGTTCAAAATTTTACTATTGCAAAATGCTTTGGGATATTATATAATAAATAATGTCGGTATCGGGGTGTGGCGCAGATGGGAGCGCGCGTGGTTTGGGACCATGAGGTCGCAGGTTCAAACCCTGTCACCCCGACCAGTGTAAAAGCTCATCCATTTGGATGAGCTTTTATGATATATTTTTCAAGCAAACTTTACCTGAATCTAAGAATTATGAGCCTGAGAATCACATAACCTCAAAAAGTATCTGAAAAGTTTTATGGCCAATTTTAAGACTAAATTAGACTTTATATACTTAAATTGGATTCTTTAATTTATAAGACTAATTTAGATTGAAAGATTAAAAAAGGCCTAATTTATTTTTTCCAATTAAGGGCTGAAAAGTTTTAATTCCTTAAAGGCTCTCTATCTTGAAAAAGCTATATTTAAATTGTATAATAAGAGAATATGTCGGGGCATAGCGCAGATGGGAGCGCGCATGGTTCGGGACCATGAGGCCGCAGGTTCAAGCCCTGTTGCCCCGACCATTGATATAAGTGGATTTGCAATTTCACAAATCCGCTTTACTTTTTGAAACACCCCATTAATACCCCAGTTTTTTTTAAGAGGTTTAATTTATAACTAATTTTAGCTGATAACTGCTTAATATTTTTTTCTTCTTTTAATTGGATTTTTTGATGTAGAATACTATGGGACAGGTATATCAAACATCGCAGGTTCAAGTCACATCACATTCATTTTCACGTTAAGTTCCTAACTAAGTGCTTAAATATAAATATATAATTTGAACTTAGAATAAATATAATTGACATTAAGAAAGCGATTTCCTATAATTGCTTTAGGGGGTATGCTTATGGATATGACTATAAAAGATGTGGCTAAAATTGCAGGGGTATCTCCTGCAACAGTTTCAAGAGTTATAAATGGAACTAAACCTGTAAGTGAGGAAGTGACTAAAAGAGTTCTTGATGCAATAGAAAAAACAGGATTTAAAAGAAATGCAGCAGCAAGAAGCTTAGTAGTTAAAAGAAGTAACTTACTTGGGGTTATTATACCGGATATATCAAATATGTATTTTAGCGAGTTAATAAAGGGCATAGATTCTATGGCGCATTTCTATAATTATAATATTATTTTAAGCAGTTCTTCAACTAATGAAAATAGAGAAGTAGAGTGCTTTAACCTCCTCCTTGAAAAGGGGGTAGATGGAATAATATTTACGGCTTACAGATATGTAAGAGATCCTATTTATAAAATAATAGACAGGGCCTCTATTCCATTTGTATCTTTAAATAGAAAATGCAGAAATACCATAAGTATAAGAGTTGATAATACAAAGGAAAGCTATGAAGCAACTAAATATTTAATAAAGCTTGGTCATAGAAATATTGCTTTTATAAGTGGTTATTTTGATGATGATGCTTCAGGAATTCAAAGAATGGATGGATATAAAAAAGCTCTTAAAGAGTATGGTATACCTATAAGACAAAATTTAATTTGTGAGGGAGATTTTACTTTTAAAGGCGGTTATAATGGAGCAGAAAAACTTCTTATGTTTAATAAAGATATAACAGCAATATTTGCAGTAAATGATGAGATGGCATATGGAGTAATGGCGTATATACAGGATATTGGGCTTAAAATTCCAAAGGATATTTCTGTTATGGGTTTTGATGACGTTGCTTATTCTCAAAATTTTAGACCAAGGCTTACTACTGTTCATCAGCCTATATATGATATAGGGGAGATGGCATCAAAAACAATAATAAAAGCAATAAATGAGGGATTTAGAGAAGATGATATTATTGTAAAAGGTGGTATAGCAGTAAGAGAAAGCACAAGGAGAATAGAATAGCTCAGTATAGGAAACTGCTTTCATATTTTCAACTAAGCCTTAGAAGTATTGATTTATGGGCATAGCAGCCGTAATACTTTGCNNGCAAAGTATTACGGCTGCTATGCTATCGGATAAAAACCTATAATATACTAAAAAGTGCATAATTATATATCAAATAATGATTAAAAATTTCCGAAAATGTTATAAAAGGAAGCAATATGGCTGTTAGGCTTTATTTTTTGCACTAAACTTAATATTTACATGAATAAAGTCTTAATTTTACCATAAAACATTATTGACAGAATTTACTTAATAGTAGTAATATTAAGTTACAGGTAAGCGATTTCCTAATTAATATTTAAGGAGGTTCTTTAAATGAAAGGTAAAAAATTTTTTTCAATGGTATTATGCTTTATCTTAGCACTATCACTTTTTAGTGGCTGTGGAAAAAAGGAAGACGAAACTGCAAGCCAGGGGCAAAAAAAAGAAGAGGAACCTGTTAAGATTGTTTATGCAAGAGGGAAGGACACTACAGGTGCAAATCAAAAGATAGTTGAAAAATTTAATGAACTACATAAGGGAAAAATTGAGGTTGAATATGTAGAAATGCCATCTGATACAGGTCAATCTCATGATCAGTATGTTACAGTATTTCAAGCAAAAGGAACAGACTATGATGTTTTTGATGCTGATGTTATTTGGCCGGCAGAATTTGCTCAGGCCGGATATGTACTTCCGCTTGATAAGTTTGTTGAAAGAGATGGAATTAATTTAAAAGATTATATGGATGGGCCAATAAAATCACTCACATTTAAAGGGCAGCTTTGGGGAATGCCAAAGTTTATAGATGCAGGAATGTTATTTTATAGAAAAGATATTATAGATAAAGCCCCAGAAACATGGGAAGATTTATACAACGCAGCAGCTGCAACCAAGGGTAAGACTGAGTTTGGATATGTAGGACAAGCAAAGCAGTATGAAGGGCTTGTATGCAATGCTAATGAATTTATTTCAGCCTATGGCGGACAGGTTGTAGACGGAGATGGAAATATTACAATTGATTCAGATGGAACAAGAAAAGGACTTGAAATGATGAAGAAGATATTCACTTCAAAATTTGTTCCAAATAACATAACAACTTTTACAGAGCCAGAATCATGCACAGCATTCATTGAGGGGAAATCAGCATTTATAAGAAATTGGCCATATCAATGGGCAATGGCACAAGATGCTTCTCAGTCAAAGATTGTTGATAAGGCAGCAGTTGCACCTCTTCCAAAGGGGAGTGTAAGAGCTTCTGCAACACTTGGCGGCTGGGTTACAATGATTAACAAGTATTCAAAGCATCCTGAAGAAGCTTGGGAGTTTGTAAAATTTATGTGTGGACCAGAAGGACAAAAGATTACTGCAACTGTAGGAGGAAGTGCTCCTACACTGACTTCATTATATGAAGATGAAGAAGTTAAGAAAAACCCATTGTTTGCTGATAAAAACTTTGTGGCAGGACTTTCAGCAGCAGTGCCAAGACCAGTATCACCAATTTATCCAAAGCTTTCAAATATAATGCAAGAAGAAATATCAAAATATTTATTAGGACAGCAGGATGTTAATGCAACAGTTAAGAATATGGATTCGAGAATGAAACAAGCAGTTAATGAAGCTAAATAGCATTGGATCTTAAATTTAGGGCCATTAAGTATTTTGCTTAATGGCTCTAAACATATGGGGGTGGTAAATATGAAAGCAGAATTGGAGGTTAAAAATGAGGTAAAATATAAAAATAAAAAGAAAAATACTTTAAGTGAACAGAGAAGGGCTTATCTTATGATTGCACCTTCAATTATCATTATTGTAGTAGTTGCGCTTTATCCGGTATTTAAATCCTTCTGGTACAGTCTTTTTGATCTTCGTTTAAATCATCCAACAAAAGATTCTACTCATCTTAATTATAAAATTGATCTTGAAAGATATTTTAATAACTATGACCTTGTATCAGGAGCTTTAAAAAGGGCAGTTAGTGAAACTACAGGCGAAACTAAGGATAAAGTAATGGAAGCAAATAAGAAGTTTTTAGATATAAGCAATACTATTTTAAGTGAAAAAGAGGTAGCAAGCAAAGAAAAGAAAGTAAGAGAAATAGTATTTAAATTTCAACCTGTAGAAAATGACAAACTAAAATTTGCAAAAATTAGTAAGTCAACTGCAGAGAATGCTATTCAAACTTATAGTGATATTATGAATAGCCTATCCTCTTTAACTATAGAGGGGGATGGGAAAAAAGATATTGAGAAGGCGGCAGGGCTTTCGGAAGAGCTTAGGGATTCTATTATAAAACCTAATTTTGTAGGATTTGGCAACTATAAATATTATGCTAAGGATAAGAGTTTTTGGTCTTCTTTAGGAAACACCTTTTATTTTACGCTTATTTCTGTTGCTATTGAGCTTACTCTTGGAATTCTTGTTGCTATGATAATGAATAAAACATTTAAAGGAAGAGGGGTTGTTAGAGCAGCAATTCTAATTCCATGGGCAATACCTACAGTTGTATCTGCTAAGATGTGGAAGTTTCTCCTTGATGGACAGTTTGGAATTGTAGCTCATTTACTCCAGAAGTTTCATTTAGTAAATGATGCAGGCTGGTTTTTATCCACTCATTCTGGGGCTGCATTTTCAATAATATCTATAGATGTATGGAAGACTACACCATATATGGCACTTATGCTTCTTGCAGGACTTCAAAGTATAGATACTACACTTTATGAAGCTTCAGCGGTTGATGGGGCAACAAAACCCCAGCAATTTTTCAAAATTACTCTTCCACTTTTAAAACCAACTATTTTGGTTTCTCTTTTGTTTAGAACTCTTGATGCTTTTAGAATGTTTGATTTAGTATTTGTTCTTACAGGTGGAGGGAAAGGTACAGAAACTATTTCAACTTATGCATATAAAACAATGTTTGCACAAATGGAATTTGGAAGAGGTTCAACTTTATCAGTTATTGTATTTATTTGTGTGGCTTTAATCAGCATAGCGTACATCAAAATTCTTGATACAGATATAACGGGAAAGCGTTAGGAGGTAAGTAAATGGAGAATAAAAAATCGCAAATAGGTTTTTATATATTTATAGCTATATATCTAATTATAATAATTTTTCCATTTTATTGGGAGATAGTAACTTCAATTAAAACTCCTGATGAAATATTTAGTTCTTTTAGATTTTGGCCAAAGCAAATTACGGCAGATTCATACGTCCGTGTATTTACCCAAAGGCCTTTTGGGATTTTTTTAAAAAACAGTTTTGTAATAGCTGCTCTTACAACTTTAGTTGCAATAGTATTTGGTTCTATAGCAGCTTATGCTATTGCAAGATTAAAATTTAAAGGCAAATCTATAGTTTTAGGCCTCGTACTTGCGGTATCAATGTTTCCGCAGATTGCTACATTATCACCAATTTACATGTTTATGAGAAAAGCAGGGCTTAGAGATACTTATGCTGGTCTTATAATTCCATATACAGCTTTTGCTCTTCCTCTTGCTATATGGAATTTAACTACTTTTTTTAAAGAGATTCCTTTTGAACTTGAGGAAGCAGCTAAAATAGATGGGGCATCTCCATTTCAAGCATTTAGTAAGGTAATACTTCCCCTTACTGCCCCTGGAACTTTTACAACTGCAATACTTGTTTTTATAGGTGCATGGAATGAATATTTATTTGCTTTAACTATAAATACAAAGGATATAAGAAAAACAGTTCCTGTTGCAATTTCAATGTTTGAAGGACAGTATACTATCCCATGGGGAGAAGTAGCTGCAGCTACTGTAGTTGTTACAGTGCCGCTTATTATAATGGTTTTAATATTTCAAAAGAGAATTGTATCAGGTCTTACATCAGGTGCTGTAAAAGGTTAATAAAATAAAGATCCAAATTCAATTTTTTATTATAAAGGGGAATTCAATATGAGAGCAAAAGATATATATCCTATAAATTCATGGGAAATAGTTGAAAATAATTTTGATACTAGTACTAACAGTGTGAACGAAACAGTTTTTTCACTTGGTAATGGATATATAGGAATGAGGGGAAGTTTTGAAGAGGGATATAATGGTCCCTTAAATACATCCTTTGATGGGACGTATATTAATGGATTCTTTGAAAAAGAGCCTATAACTTATGGAGAAATTGCTTATGGGTATGCAAAATATAATGAAATCATGCTTAATGTAACAAATGGAAAGATAATAAAGCTTTATATTTGTGGTGAAGAGTTTAGCCTTTTTAGTGGAACACTCCATGATTATAAAAGAACTCTTGATATGAAAAATGGGATACTAAAAAGAGAAATGGTTTGGGAAAGCTGCAGCGGGAAAAAAATAATGATCAGTATTATTAGACTAGTTTCCTTAGTAAATAAAAATATTGCTGCTATTGATTATGAAGTTACTCCTTTAAATTTTGATGGGGAAATAAAAATAGTATCGTCTCTTGATGGGGATGTAAAAAATTTAGAAGAAAGTAAAGATCCAAGAATAGGAGCTGCACTTAAAGGAAATATTTTAGATGTTTTAGATAAAGAATGCAGCGGAAGCTTTGGGCTGGTTTTCCAAAGAACAAAAGGTACAGAATTTTATCTCATGTGTGGAATGGAAAACCAGCTGAAGGTTAGTAATTCATACAGTTTAAAAAATATTATTGAAGAAAAAAGGGTAAGTGTTGAGTATACTATAGATGCTAAAAAGAATGAAAAAATAGTTTTAAACAAATATATAAGCTATTTTACTTCTAAAGAATATCCACCTTATAAGGAATTAAGGAAAGTGACTGAAGAATCTCTAATAAAAGCAAAGGATGTCGGATTTGAAAGTTTGCTTAATGAACAGTACAAGTTTCTATATGAATTTTGGGAAAACAGTGATGTTGAAATAGATGGGGATGAAGAAATACTTCAGGGCATGAGATTTAATATTTTTCACCTTCTTCAATCATGCGGAAGAGATGGATTAACAAGTATTTCTGCCAAAGGTCTTACAGGAGAAGGATATGGTGGACATTATTTTTGGGATACGGAGATATTTATTTTTCCATTTTTTCTTTATACTAATCCTGATATAGGTAAAAGCCTTTTAATGTATAGATACAATACTTTAGATAAGGCAAGGGAAAGGGCAAGAGAAATGTCTCATAAAAAAGGAGCTCTTTTCCCATGGAGGACTATAGATGGAGAAGAATGTTCTGCCTATTATCCTGCAGGAACAGCACAGTATCATATAAATGCAGATATTGCATATGCTATAAAAAAATATGTGGAATGTACAGATGATATAGATTTTCTTATTAAATATGGAGCTGAAATGATTTTTGAAACTGTTAGGGTATGGATGGATATTGGCTTTTTTAATCCTAATTTGGATAATAAATTTTGCATAAATGGGGTAACTGGCCCTGATGAATATACAGCTATTGTGAATAACAATTTATATACTAACTCAATGGCAAGAATGCATTTAAAATTTGCTTTTGAAGTTTATGAATTTTTAAATAAGAAGTATAGAAGCCAGCTTGAAGAAATTTGCTCAAATATAAGCCTTAGCTTTAATGAAGTACTTATGTGGGAAAAAGCTTATAAAAATATGTATATTCCTTATGAAGACAAGTTAAAAATGCATCCACAGGACGATAGCTTTTTTAATAAAAAACCGTGGAATTTTAAGGAAACACCAAGGGAGAATTATCCTCTTTTGCTTCATTATCATCCCCTTGTTATATATAGGCACCAAGTATTAAAGCAGGCAGATGTTCTTTTAGCAGAATTTTTATTATGGAATGAATTTGATAATGAAGATATAAAAAGAGATTTTGATTATTATGAAAAGATTACAACCCATGACTCCTCTTTATCATCCTGTATTCACAGTATAATGTCTTGTTATATAGGGTATTATGATAAGGCGTATGATTATTTTTTAAGGACAGCAAGAATGGATCTTGATAATTTGCAAGGAAATTCAGATTACGGAGCACATATGGCTTGTATGGGTGGAACATGGATGTGCCTAATTTTTGGCTTCGGGGGATTAAGGACGGATAAGAAAATTATAAAATTTAATCCTTATCTACCTAATGGTTGGAAATCCTATTCTTTTAAAATAAAATTTGGAGACTGTAAAATTAAAATTGCTGTTTATAAAAAATATACTGAATATGAGCTGCTAAATGGGGAGAAATTAACATTTTATCATAAAGATAAAAAAGTTACCCTTAAAAAAGGTGAAAAGGTTAAAATTTAATCTAACATACAAGAAGCTTTTACTAAATAAAAAAAGTTAACAAAGGATGCGTACATCTTTTGTTAACTTAATGGGCATCTTAAATTTTTTTAAAATATCTCCTAAATTTAGATTATCCTGCAGCGGAACGGTCAAGATCGTTCCCTACATTCAGATGTTTATTTTTTCAAAAGCATATCTCCTACCTTATATACGTCCCCTGCCCCCATGGTTATTACTAAATCTCCTTTATTAACATGGGATTTAAGATAGTCACAAGCAGCTTCAAATGAAGGCATATATTTTGTGTTTACACCATTTCTGGAAACAGCATCACAGAGCATTTTGCTGTTTATGCTTCCATCATCAATTTCCCTTGCGGCATATATATCCAGCATAAGGAGTTCATCTACTCCATTAAATGCCTTTGAAAACTCATCAAAGAGCGATTTTGTTCTCGAATAAGTATGAGGTTGAAATACCAAATAAATTTTTTTGTGAGGGCAGTTTAATATTGCTTTTATGGAAGCCTTTATTGCTGTAGGGTGATGTGCATAATCATCTATTACTTCGGCACCAAAGGCAACACCTTTTTTTTCAAATCTTCTGTGAGCACCTTTAAATTCAAAAAGAGCTGCCTTTATTACATTTATGTCAACACCCAAGGTGAGACCGCAGCATATAGAGGACAGAGCATTGAGTACATTATGCTGTCCAGGTACATTTAAACTGAAATGATCAATAAAGTTACTGCCATTATATACATCAAAAGATGGATAACCATCATTATTATAAGTTATATTTTTAGCTGTATAATCTCCTCTATTTAATCCATATCCAATTTTATTACACTTTAAACTTTTCATTATAGATAGAACTCTATCATCATCAGCACAGCCAATCATAGTCCCGTTTTCTGGGATAAGCTTTCCAAAGTTTAAAAATGCATTTTGTATATCATCAATATCTTTATAATAGTCAAGGTGATCTGCATCAATATTTAATATTATTCCTATGTAAGGAAAGAATTTTAAAAAGCTCCCTGCATATTCACAGGCTTCAGTTAAAAAATAAGAACTCTTACCTGAGCGTACATTTCCGCCAATAGCATCAAGCTCGCCGCCTACTAAAATTGTTGGATCAAGGTTGGCCTTAAGCATAATAAGGGAAATCATTGAAGTTGCAGTGGTTTTGCCATGAGTTCCTGAAACTGCTATAGCATTTTTAAATTTTTTCATAATAAGCCCTAAAAATTCTGCTCTGTCCATTGTAGGAATGTTAAGGGATCTTGCTTCTTTAAGTTCAGGATTATCCTGCTTTATTGCAGCGGTATAAACCACAATATCCTTTCCATGGACGTTTTCTTTTTTTTGCCCTATATAAATTTCAGCTCCCATACTTTCAAGCTTTTTTGTAAGCTTAGATGGAGCTCTATCAGAACCAGAAACACTATAGCCATAGTCTATTAGTATTTCTGCAAGGCCGCTCATGCTTATGCCTCCAATTCCAATAAAATGAACAATCTTATTCTTATCATTAAAAATATCAAACATTATCAACAACTCCTAAAAACAAATATTTATTATATTAAATTATAAACTAAATTGTCATAACATAATACAATATATAAAATTATTTTGTAATTACTGTATATTTAATTTTAAAATAAAAAAAATATATATACATAAATATTTTTTGATTTTCTAAATAATATTAATTAAAAGACGATAATATATGTATATCATGTAAGAATATAAAAACTATTTTACAAAATACAACAAAAAACAACTAAATTTCTACTACACAGGGAGGAAATAACGAATGAAAAGTATTAAAACAAAGCTACTTGTTTATTTTGGGTCCGTTCTTGTTATTTTAAGTATTGGGGTAGGAGCTATATCCTATGCTTCTTCTGTAAAAGCAATGAATAGGGAAATTGAATACCAGCTTCCCCAAACAGCAAAGCAGGCTTCACTAATTTTAGGGAGCAGAATTAATGGATATTTGAATTCTTTAGAGATGTTAGCAGAACAAAAGACAATTAGTGATATGTCCGTTCCTATGGAGGAAAAAACTAATGTATTAAAAAATGAGGTGAACAAAAAAGGAAATTATAAAATGGCTATAGTTGATAAAAATGGTTATGCACATTATACTACTGGAAAAACAGCTAACCTATCAAAAAAAGATTATGTCAAAGCTGCATTAGCGGGACAAAGGTATGTTTCTGATCCTATAGTAAGTAAAGATGAACCTTTAATTATGGCTTTTACTGTACCTATAAAAAATGGTAATTCTGTAGTAGGCGCATTACTTGCTATAAGAGATGGCAATGAGATTAGCAATATAGTAAGTGATATTACTTATGGGAAAACCGGTAAGGCTAGTGTGGTAAACAGCACGGGCATTACTATTGCCGATACAGATAAGCAATTGATTAATGAAATGTATAGTGCTATAGAAAGTTCAAAAACCGATAAGGATCTCATCGAGCTTGCGAATATACATAAAAAAATGATAAAAGGTGAAAGCGGTTTTGGCGAATATAGCTATAAAGGTTCAAAGAAATGTATTGGATATGCACCTGTAGAAGGGGCTAAATGGTCTATATCTATTAACATGGATAAGAGCGAGGTATATGAAAATCTTAATAAGCAGAAGTCTACGGTTATTTTTGCAGCTTCTATATTTATTATTTTTGGCTTATTAGTAATATACTATATATCAAATGGTATTTCAAAAAATATTAAGAAAACCTCTGAAAGGTTAGAAGTCTTTGCAACTGGAGATTTTAGCAATAAAGTTTATAATGATAAAGATTTAAATATGAAGGACGAAATTGGAGCTATGGTAAGGGCCATGAAAAAAATGCAGAATAACATAAGTGATATGCTTACTTCATTGAAAAATAATTCAACAGACATTGATACTCTATCTGAAAACTTAGCTTCTGTTTCTGAAGAAATGTCAGCTTCTTCAAACCAGGTTGCAAGTGCAATACAGGAAGTATCACAAGGCACAGTGAGCCAGTCAGAAACCCTTTCAAAAATCAATAATTTATCAAACGATTTTAATACGCAGTTAAAAGAAGCTATAAGTTCTGTTCAAACCATGGAGGGAAATACTAAAGAAATAAATAAAGTATCTATAAGCAGCAATAAAAACATGGAAGAAGTTATGGATTCTGTTCAAAAAATTGAATCATCCTTTGAGGAATATAAGGAGAAAATTAATAACTTGGGTACAAATATCGATAAGATATATGAAATGTCAAATTTTATAAACAGTATAGCAGATCAAACAAATCTACTTGCACTTAATGCTGCTATTGAGGCTGCAAGAGCAGGAGAAGCAGGGAGGGGATTTGCAGTAGTTGCTGATGAAATTAAAAAACTTGCAGAGCAAGTAAAAGAATCTTCCAACGGAATAAATGGTATAGTGTCCTCCATATCTGCTTCTTCTAAAGCAATGCTTGAAAGTACTGACTACATGGATAAGGAATTGGATGAACAGCAGAATATAATAAAAAATACTATTGACGTTTTTGAAGGTATAAATAAATTGATAAGTGAGATTTTGCCTCTTATAGAATCAGTAAGTGCTTCAGCAGAAACTTCAGGAGAAAAGCAAAATGAGATAGCAGAAGAAATTCAAAGTGCATCTGCAGTATCACAGGAGGTTTCAGCATCTTCAGAAGAGATATCAGCCTCATCAGAAGAAATGAATGCATCTTCCGAGGAAGTGGCTTCAACAGCTCAAAAATTAAGCAGTATGACAAAAGAAATGATGAATAAAGCAGATAAATTTAAACTTTAAAATGT
>DHEX01000005.1 GCA_002400085.1 Clostridiaceae bacterium UBA4839
TTGCAGTAATTATATAAAACAAAGCAATTTTGATATGGGATTAAATATAATTGCTGAAATAGAAAAGGATATTTCAGATGATGATTATGCTTCCAGAATAAAATGTATGAAATATCTTTTTAACATATATGTTAAAAAGGAAGAAAATAATAAGGCAGAAGAAGTGCTTTTAAATGGAATAAAGTTTATTGAAAATATTGATAGAAAGGAAGATTTGGCTGATTTTTATGTACTGCTTGGTAAGTTTTATTATAATACAGGGGAAAAACAATTAGCAGCTAAGTATATGGAAAAAGGTATTGATATATATAAGGGTATGGGATTAATTCTTAAAGAAAGCATATAGTGGTCTGCTTTAAGCAGGCTTTTTCCTTATAAGAAGACTCAACCCGAGTCTAAGAATCATTTATCTTTTACAGTATAAGAAGGGATTTCAGTAGTTTTGAAGAAATCATAACTATGTCTAAAACGATCATAATTTTTTCATTAAGTAGGTGAAAATATGAATTCTGATGTTGGCAGGAGGATAAAACAAAAAAGAAGACAAATGGGTTTGACTTTAAAGGAACTTGCAGGAGATAGGGTTACAGCAGCACAGATAAGTGCAATTGAAAATGGCAAGTGTAATCCAAGCCCTAAGTTATTGGAATATATTGCAGAAAGATTGCAAGTTGATATTGATTATTTCACTCTTACTGGAGAAGAAAGGTGCATAAAAAACTTTGAAAATTTTAAAAAGATGGCAGAAAAACTTGTAGAAGCAAATAAAATTAATGAAGCTGTAGAGATTTTAAATAAAAAAGATGTATATTCAAGCTGCTTAAATGATGAGCAGAAAGGATATTATTTTCATATTAACGGTGAAAGCTTATATATAAAGAAACAATTTTCAGCAGCTTTTGATTTTTATATTAAATCTCTTACATATTATCTTAGGACTGCGGAAAACCACATGATAAGTGATACATATATAAAAGTTGGAAATTGCCTTTTTAATTCATGCGAACACTCGGCAGCTTTAGGTTATTATATGAGTGGATATCAGTATGCCAGCGATATGGGAGATTTTGATTCAATGGTGCGTAGCTTATATAATATGTCATTGTGCTATTTTAAAGATGAAAAATATAAACTTGCTGAAGAAAAAGTGAAAGAATGTTTAAATCTTATAAACACAAACAGCTGGAAGGACAGTAAAAGATTTTTGCCAGGTCTTGAAATGATTTCAGGTGCCATTAATCATAAGAAAAATGAAATAGATGAGGGCTATGGTAAGTTTAAAAAAGCATTTTTAAGGTACAAGGAATGTGATAATAAAAGCGGGATGGGAAGGGCTATGAATAATATAGCTCTTTGCTTATGGAATATGAATAAATTAGAGGAGACTGATAAGGCATTTAAAGAAGCTCTTAAGTATAAGGAATCATGTAATGACAGAACATTAGCCGATACATATATCAATTATTCTGAATTTTTAAAGGAACAAGTCGATATAAATAAGGCCTTTGGCAATATACTAAATGCTGAAGAAAAAATGCTTCAAATAAAGGACAAAGAGGGTACGCTTAAAATTTTTATAGAAAAGTTTAAATATACTTGCGAAATGGAGGATTTTGACAAGGCTGAAGTGTATGGTTTTATTGCATTGGATTATAGCCAGAAACTTGCGAATAAAAAAGCTGAAGCTGAAATTTATATTGGACTTTCAGAAATGTATAAGAAAACTGGAGACTTTGAACTATCTGTTGAATATGCTTTAAAGGCAAAGAAATTAGTTATTAGGGATTAAAATATATGGAGTATTTTGAAATAATAAATAAAAGGAGTAGAATTACGCCATATTTTTCATGGAGGGATTTTTATGGATTTTAATGGTTTTGCTAATTCAGATTTTGATTTTTTTAAAAAAAAGGATAAAATGAGTAAAGTAGATTATGAACAAGGAAGGAAGAACCTTAAAACTCATTTTCGTGGATTGTGCTATGAAATTCAAAAACTTTATTATAAAGAGCACTCTGTTCCATTTTATATTGAAAAGGAATTTCAAAATTTTAGTAAAAGAAGCACCAGTATAAATGCAATGCATAATGTTGAAAATAGTTCTACAAAACTAAATTTACTTCTTAATGAAGAGGGAATTTATAATATTATTGAATTTTCTAATGAAACCCTTGTTATAAATATTTTAAATGAAAAAAGAAAAGATATAATTGGTTTTATAACAGGCAGTAGGAATAGACTTATAAATGCTGATTTAAATTTAAAATCAAAAAATAAAAGCATAATAAAATTAAATTCCTATGAGATGAGTGACAAAAATTTTGATAACCTATACACTAACTTATCTGAAAGTATAAAAAATGGGAAAGAAGTTAGTTTTTATATTGGATATTTTTATAGCAAATCAGAATGTGTTAAACAGGGTAAGGATTTTTTAAACACAGCTTATAATTCGGTTTTAGAACTTTTAAAGTTTTCAAATAAACTTGAGTAATTGACATAATAGGGAGGTTTTAGTTATGGATATTGAGAAAATGACACTTAAAGTTCAGGAAGCATTAAATTTAGCCCAGCAGACTGCTGTTAAAATGAATCACCAACAGGTTGATACAGAGCATCTTATGTATGCAATGCTTACTCAAGATGATGGATTAATACCAAGGCTTATTGATAAAATGGGTATTGATTCTAACGTTATAACAAAGGAAGTTTATGATTACTTAGACAGGCAGCCTAAAGTATTAGGTGAGAGTGCAGGAACTTCAGCAGTTTATGCAACAAGAAGACTTGAAGAGGTTCTTTTAAAATCAGAAGATATACAAAAGAGAATGGGGGATAGTTTTATAAGTGTTGAGCATATATTCTTAGCATTTTTAAAGGGCGATTATCCTTCAACTTCCATATTAAAAAAACATGGTATAACTGAAAAAGCTTTTCTTGAAGCTTTAAAATCTGTAAGAGGTTCACAGAGAGTAGGCACAAATGATCCAGAGGGAACTTATGATGCGCTTAAAAAGTATGGAAGAAATTTAACAGAAGAGGCAAGGAAAAATAAGCTTGATCCAGTTATTGGAAGAGATGAAGAAATAAGAAGGGTAATTAGAATACTTTCAAGAAAAACTAAGAACAACCCCTGCCTTATAGGTGAGCCTGGAGTTGGGAAAACAGCTATTGTTGAGGGGCTTGCACAAAGAATTGTAAGAGGAGATGTGCCTGAAGGGCTTAAGGACAAAATAATATTTTCTCTTGATTTAGGTTCATTAATTGCTGGAGCTAAATACAGAGGTGAATTTGAGGAAAGGCTCAAAGCAGTTTTAAACGAAATACAAAGAAGCGAGGGCAAAATAGTTCTTTTCATTGATGAGATTCACAATATAGTTGGAGCAGGAAAAGCTGAAGGATCTATGGATGCAGGTAATATTATAAAGCCAATGCTCGCAAGAGGTGAGCTCCATTGTATTGGTGCAACAACTTTTGATGAATATAGGGAGTATATTGAAAAGGATAAGGCTTTGGCGAGAAGATTTCAAACTGTTATTGTAGATGAGCCAAGTGTGGATGAAACTATTACTATTTTAAGAGGATTAAAGGAGAGCTTTGAAATTCATCATGGAGTTAGAATTCATGATGGGGCAATAGTTGCTGCAGCTAAGCTTTCCGATAGGTATATAACAGGCAGATATTTACCTGATAAGGCAATAGATTTAATTGATGAAGCAGGGGCAATGATTAGAACTGAAATTGATAGTCTTCCGCAAGATCTTGATGATGTATCAAGAAAAATATTTCAGCTTCAAATTGAAAAAGAAGCACTTTCAAAAGAAACTGATTCTGTATCCTTAGACAGGCTGAAGGCCGTTGATAAGGAAATTGCAGAATTGAAAGATAAACAGAACTCTTTAAATGCCAAATACCAAGTAGAAAAAGGTGATATAAAGCATGAAAGGGAGCTTAAAGAAAAAATTAATGATATTAAAGCTCAAATGGAAAAAGCAGAAAGAGAATATGATTTAAATAAAGTTGCAGAGCTTAAGTATGGAACTCTTCCTTCACTTACAAAAGAACTTGAAGATTTACAGGAAAAGCAGAAAAAATCAGAGCCTCTTTTAAAAGAAGAGGTTACAGAGGATGAGATAGCCGAAATAGTTTCAAAATGGACTGGAATTCCTGTTTCAAGATTAGTAGAAGGTGAAAAGGGAAAGCTTCTTCATCTTGGTGAAAGTATTAAAAAGAGGGTTGTTGGACAGGATGATGCAGTAGATTTAGTTGTGGATTCAGTTTTACGTGCAAGAGCTGGTATTAAGGATCCAGATAGACCAATAGGTTCTTTTATATTTTTAGGACCGACTGGAGTTGGAAAAACTGAGCTTGCAAAAACTCTTGCAAGGGAAATGTTTGATAGTGAAGATAATATGATAAGAATTGATATGTCCGAGTATATGGAAAAGTTTTCTGTTTCAAGGCTGATTGGTGCACCTCCAGGATATGTAGGCTATGATCAAGGGGGGCAGCTTACTGAAGCTGTGAGAAGGAAGCCATATAGTGTAATACTTTTCGATGAAATTGAAAAAGCCCATCCGGATGTTTTTGATATTTTTCTTCAAATATTGGATGAGGGAAGATTGACAGACGGCCGTGGAAAACTTGTGGATTTTAGAAATACTATTTTAATAATGACATCCAATATAGGCAGTGATGTAATTCAAAACGAACTTGAACAGGGAAAGGACATGGAAGATATTTATAAGGATGTTTTTGAAATAATGAAGAGACACTTCAAGCCTGAGTTTATAAACAGGGTAGATGATATTGTAGTGTTTAAGCCGCTAAGTGAAGATGTGATTTTAAAGATAGCAAGAATATTTATTGATGATGTGGCATCAAGATTAAAGGAAAGATTTATCAAACTTGATATAACGGATGAGGCACTTAAATATATTGCAAAGGAAGGCTATGATCCTGTATTTGGAGCAAGGCCGCTGAAGCGTTTCATACAGAAAACTGTTGAAAATACTTTAGCAAGAGAAATAATTAAAGGAAATATATCTGAAGGTCAAAAAGTTTTAATTGATCTTGATGGAGAAAATATTGTTTGCAAAAGTGTATAGGGTATAGGTAAATTAGGCTCGTCCAGCGTTAGCTGGGCGAGCCTAATTTTTAAGAGAAGGTTAATACTAAAGTAAATAGATATGGTAAAATAAAAATGAATGGTGAAAAGGAGGAGGAGTTATGAGCCTTAGGTTTATTTATGGGAGAGCGGGAAGCGGGAAAACTACTTATTGTTTAAAAGATATAAAGAGAAAAATTGATAATAATGAGAGTGGACAGCTTATAATGCTTGTGCCGGAGCAGTTTTCTTTTCAAGCGGGAAAAAATATGCTTGAATATCTTGGGGAAAAGGGAATGGCAAAAGTGAAGGTTTTAAGCTTTAAAAGAATGGCTTATATGGTTTTTAGTGAGACGGGGGGCCTTTATAGAAGGTATATGAGCAGCTCTGGGAAGGTTATGCTTATTTACTCTGTTTTGCAGGGAATAAAAAAGGACTTAAAATACTACAGCATACCAGCAAACAAACAAGGCTTTTCATCAAACATTTCAGATATAATTACAGAATTTAAAAGATATAATGTTTCTCCGGAAATACTTCAAATGGCAATGGGAAAAGTAGAGGATGAGGGACTTAAAGATAAGCTTTTTGATATAGATTTAATTTATAGAAATTTTGAAAATGAAATAAAAGATAAGTATATTGATTCAAATGATGATTTAACTATTCTTTCAGAAAAACTTGATGAATGTCATATTTTTGACGGTGCAGAAATATGGATTGATGAATTTTCAAGCTTTACACCTCAGGAATATCTTGTTTTAGAGAAACTTTTAAAAAAGTCAAAAAGAATAAACATTACACTATGCTCTAATGGCAGCAGTGGATTTTCAGATGTTGAAAGAACTGATGTTTTTGCAACGGTTATAGATACAGAAAACAAGTTTATAAACATATGCAGAGATAATAATGTTCCCATTGATAAGGGAGTTTATTTAAAATGTGAGCCCTGTGTAAGGTTTGCTGACAGCGTAGAGCTTAATCACCTTGAAAAAAATTATTTTGCATATCCTTATAGTGTTTATAAAAAAGAAACTACGGATATAAGTATATTTAAGGCTTCAAATAGGTTTTCTGAGATAACCCATGTAGCAAGGAGCATAGTATCGCTTGTAAGAGAAAAAGGCTTAAGATTTAAAGATATAGCTGTGCTTACAAGGGATATAGATGGTTATGAAAAAATAATAGGGGCTTTATTTAAAGAGCACAATATTCCATATTTTATTGATAAAAAACGTGATATAAGCAGTAATCCTCTTATAGTTATGGTACTATCAAGCCTTGAAATTCTATCAAAGGGATGGTCATATGAATCTGTTTTTAGATATTTAAAAACAGGGCTTACAGGCATTAGCAGTGAGGATATTGATTTTATAGAAAATTATGTTTTGGCAGCAGGTATAAAAGGCAAAAGGTGGACTGAGGATAAAAAGTGGACGTATATACCTCGCAGTGACTACAGCGGAAGAAAAATCACAGAGGATGAAAAAAGGATGATAGATAGGGTAAACAGCATAAGAAATTCCATAACAGAGCCTCTTTTATCCTTTGAAAAAGAATTAAGAGTTAAAAATACTGCCTATAACTACTGTATGGCAATATATAATTTTCTATATGCTTTAAACATACCTGAAAGAATAGGTAAAAATGTTGATGAATTAAAAGAAAAAGGCGATCTTTTAACAGCTGAAGAATATGAAAGAGTTTTTAATATGCTTATGGATGTTTTAGACCAAAGTGTTGAAATATTAAAGGGTAATGAAATAACATTAGACAACTTTACAAAAATACTTTCTGTAGGATTAATGGAGGAGGAAATAGGAGTAATTCCACCTTCATTGGATCAAGTTATTGTAGGCAGCGTAGACAGAATAAGAAATCATGGAGCAAGAGCTGTATTTATTGTTGGTGTCAATGATGGAGTTTTCCCACTTACAATTTCTGATGGAGGCATTCTTTCAGATGAGGATAGGGAAAGCTTAAAAGACATTGGAGTTGAACTTGCTTCAGATTCAAAATCAAAGGTTTTTGAGGAAGGATTTATAATTTATAGGACGCTAAGCACATCATCAAAATATTTAAACTTAAGCTATCCTATTGCTGATCATGAAGGAAAGGCTTTAAGACCTTCAATAATAATTGGAAGAATAAAAAAGATTTTTCCTAAGATAAAAGAGGAAAGCAACATAGTAGAAGAAAAATCAGATAGGCAGGAGCTTCAAAAAATTACTTCACCAGATGCAGCTTTTAAAGAGCTTATTGTTAATATGAGAAGGTTTGCCGATGGTGAAAATATTAACCCAATATGGATTGATGTGTATAAGTGGTATAAGCTTGAAGATCACTGGAGCGAAAAATGCAGCAGGGCATTAAGTGCGCTTTCCTATACAAATCAGGTAAAGACTATTAAAACTGATAAGGCAAAGGAGCTTTATGAAGACAATAAAAGTATAAAGACCAGCGTTTCAAAGCTTGAAAAGTATGCTTCTTGTCCTTTTGCTTTTTTCCTTGAATATGGGCTTAGGGCAAGGGAAAGAAAGCTTTATGAGCTGACTTTTCCTGATATAGGAAGCCTTATTCATGCTGTACTTGATAAGCTTTTATATACAATTGAAAAAGAAAAAATTCAGTGGAAGGATATTGATGAGGATTGGTGCAAAAAAAAGACATCACTTATAGTGGATGACCTTTTATTAAAGAATCCATCTATTTTAAAAAGTTCAAAAAGATATGATTATGTTGTAAAAAAGTTAAAAAGAATGGTTACAAAGGCTGTAATGGTTATGGTTTATCAAATAAACAGCGGGACGTTTAGACCAAATAGCCATGAAGTGGTGTTTAAAGATGGGGGCAATTATCCATCTATAAAAATAAATTTGAAATCAGGTCAGCAAGTAGAGCTTACCGGAAGAATTGATAGAATGGATGAGCTTACGGATGATGGCGAGGTCTTTTTTAGAATAGTAGATTATAAATCAGGGAATAAAAAATTCAGCTTATCAGATATATATAACGGTATTGAAATGCAGCTTCTTGTTTATATGGATGCTGTAATTGAATATTCAGAAAAAGCTGGGAAAAAATATATACCTGCGGGGATACTTTATTTTAGAGTGGATGACCCTATAATTAAATCCAGGGGTGAATTAAGCGAAGAGAAGATAAAAACTGAGGTTTTAAAGAAGCTCAAAATGGATGGGTTAATACTTTCTGATATAAAAGTT
>DHEX01000080.1 GCA_002400085.1 Clostridiaceae bacterium UBA4839
ATATGTATGATGGAAGTGTCAAATCTTTAGTAGCTTCGCCAGAAGTTTAGCACTTAAATTCCAGTGAAAATTTTACTTTTACTAGAATTATATCTTTTACCACTTACTTGAAGTGCTGGTAAGTCATCAGACTGTTATATCGTAAAAATAGCTATACTTCCCCTTACCCCATTAAACTTTAATAAGTAATTTCCAATTTTATTTTTATTTTACGTTTTCACAAAAAGTGGATTATCCCAACTATCTTCTATAGCAAATCTTTCATCTCTTATGTCTTCAATAATATCTGTCTGGAGCATATGTTTCTTTCTAAAATTCCGTATACATCTAAAAAAATACAATTGCATTAAATTAAATGCTATTAGTATAAACATCAATATAGTTTCTATGCCCGCAGGGCTATGAAGAAAGCAATGATCTAAATTCCATTCTGCTTTTAACTGATGAAATGCATTATTTTCAACGTCCCATCTTTTATGCATTATCTTCCATAAGGTTTCCACTGGAGTTAATTTATCAGTTGTTATAATCCATGACTCCTTAATTTCTATTTTATCTCCATTATGTATTTCTTCTATAAATTTTATAAATCTTACTTTTATTTCTAAATCAGGCATTTCAAAATTGTCTTCATCCCAAGCTTTTATCTTTATATAACTGTGACTTTTTTTATTAACCCTCCATTCTTTATCTGCCTCACGGCATTTAAATAAAGCTAATGCATCTTTCACAATATGAAGTCGTTCATCTTTAACCCTTACTACCGCATCCATTCCTATAGAGAGTACTTCTTTAATCCANNCTCTTTATAAAGCCTTCTAATTAGCCTTTTACCCCCTGTGATTTCACCTTCATCTTTATCTGAGCCATCTTGCTTTGGTTCAAGCATTTCTTGACCTAAAATAAGATGAGGATCAGAACCTACAGTTGCACAAACCACTGCCCTATGAAAATAATGAGTTAATCCATTTTTATCAACTCTTGTAAGACATTTATCGCAACATTTTTTAGTACTTTCAAATAATTCCACACCGTCTATAGCAACTACCTTTAATTTATCTATAGTACCATTTCTAAATACTTTATTTTTTATAGCGGTTTTTATTATATGTTTATAAATTCCTTTTAATCCATCTAAATCAAAATCGCTTAAACAGTCCCTAACAGCATCAATACATGGCATTTTAGTTTTTTTAGGTAATACTTTTTTAAATTTTCCTTTTTTAAGCCAATGTTTTAATCTATTGAAACTTTTCATCTGAAGCATAAATCCAAATAATACCACAAAGGTAATTGTTGAAATTTTTACTGGAGATTTTACTTTTTTATCTTTTAAGGTATTGATTTTTTCACCTATATCGTATACCTTATTAATATAAGTGAGTAATTGTTTTAAATAACTTTTGCTCATTTTATCAGCATCCTTTTTAAGTTAGTTTGTGGACAAAACTATTATAAAAAGGATGCTTTTATTCTGCAAGTTCTTTCTCTATAATTTCCAGTAAAAATCGGAATTTATGTTTTCAACCTAAACCGCAATCATTTATTATAAATCAGCGGACTCATGCCCAAAAAATTTTTTAAGTGCTAAACTTCTGCTCACGTTTAATTTTTATATGGGTCTTTGTAATAAAACCACTTTCCTGTCAATATCTAAAATTATACATTGCGTAATGTTCTATAATAAGACTTTAGGAAGAAAACATTACTTAGTTTTAAACTATTACTTAAAAGCTTATACCCCTTTGTCTTTAATGGATTGCAAGCTCTTTGTTTTCTTCAACTGTCAAAGATGGGATTATATAATCTATAGTTTGTTCGTCTTGCGAATCCATAATATCGATTACTAGTTGTTCAAAAGTACATCGTTGAAACCCTATATAACTGCTTTTATATGGGTATTCTAAACTGTCATCATCCACATCTATTATTGCGATATATCTATACCATACTTTAAGCAATCATAAATAAAATTTATTGGAATTTGTTAGCCTTTTAATCCTCTCGCTTGTCTATCCATATCCTCGATTACGATATCATAAATTTCGCCCAGAGTTGAGCAGTATTCTAATACTTCCCACGGTTCATTTGTATGAAAATGAATCTTAATAAGTTCTTCACCACCTACAGCCAATAGGCAGTCTCCTTTAAAGTTATTTGTAAAATAATTATTGATTACATCTTCATCAAGATTTTCTCCTTCAATTAATAACTGAGTATCATATCTGAATTCTAACATCTTTTTTCCCTCCATAAATTTATATTTATCAACATTCCGAATTAAAATTTATATTTTATTTTTTTACTTACCACAAACATTATAGTTATAATGATAGTAAGAAATATTGTTACATCATATCCCTCCATTAACAAAAAGACCTTAGCTCTTGCAATATCTAAAAGTTCGTTAATTTTCATATATTATAAGCTCAAAGTAAATAATGCAGAGATAAGTAACAATGTTATTATAATTTTATAACATATTCCAATATTTCTCAACATAATACTATATTCTCCATTAAATATTTTGAAACTTTCTATTTATATCAACTCAATTTGCAATAATAAAATTCTCAGCTTTTCTAAAGATTTTATTATTATCAGATTATTGTTATTATGAGAACAAAAAAACCCTTTTACTTTCAAAAAAAGGGTCTTTAGCGACAATGATATTGTACTTCACCTAATATAAAGAATGCGTATTAAATTTAATGCAGATTATCTTATTAAATTCGTTACACTTGATTAACTATGGTTTGAATAATTTCTTTGCTATTTTTTATTTCATCATCAACATCTGTTACCACTTCAAAAATTATTTTACCACTATATTCCTTTAAGTAATTGTTAAAAATTTTTTGAAAATCTAAATCACCTTGTCCTACTGGTAAATGTTCATGAATGACAGAAAAATGTTTATCAGCCACATGTAGGCATTTCGGAAATTTAACATCGATTATTTTTTGCAAATGTTCATAGCTATCAATATGAGCTATATCAAGAAGAAACTCTGTTTTTGGACTGCAATCAA